>CAZNVX010000116.1:0-8289 GCA_964576225.1 uncultured Christensenellaceae bacterium | reverse complement strand
CGGTCAGGTGCTTTTTGATGCGATTTTCGTTGCGCGACGCGTACAGCCCGTACAGCACGTCGATCACCAGCAGCTGTGATATCTTGGACGACGTATTCTCCCACCGGTCCACTTCATGGCCGGGGAGGTTGTTGGATGAGAATATCGGTATATCCGAGGTGCGCGCCAGTTGCGAATCGGGAAAGCCTGTGATGCCGATGGTGGTGACGCCGTGTTCGCGTGCAAAACGGATACCGTCGACCACGGCCGTCGTGGAGCCTGAGTTGCTGATGCCGATCAACACATCCTTTTTGCCGAGTATGGCAGACGCCATCAGCTGTGTGCTGCTGTCGCGGAAAAACATGCATTTTTTGCCGGCACTTGTGAAACGCTGCACTGCTTCTTCGGCAGCGATAGAGGATGAGCCGATGCAAAGAAAAGCCAGCAGGCCAGCCTGCTCAATGGCGCGCGCCGCCGCTTCGTAGTTCTCCGTGTCCATCAGCAGCCGCGTTTCGGTGAGCATGCTGATATTGCGATGGATCAGCTTATCGAAGATTTCGTCTACGGAGTCGGCCGAGGTGATGTTCTCAAAGACGTGCGCAGGCGTGTCCGACGTACGGTTTCGCTGTTGGATCACCGATTCGGCTATCTTGATTTTAAGATGAGCGAAGTTGGAAAAACCGATTTCGCGCACAAAGCGTGTCACTGTGGATTCCGCGACGCCGCACTCAAGGCTCAGCTCCCGTATCGTCATCGATTTGGCACGGTTGGGGTGTTCCGCAATAAAGCGGGAGATGCGTTGGAGCGCCGGATTCATATGCGCGACTTTTCTGTTTATCAGCGTCAAGACATCTGCCGAGCTGCCTAAGATTTGGGCATCGTCCATGCAACCGTCTCCTTCTCCTTAAAGTCTGCTTATAATATAGGTGGATTCCAGCAAAAAGTCAACAAATAAAATTTTATTCTGAATAAATATTGACAAAATAAAATTATATAAGTATGCTGGGAATATGAGTAGTAAAATAGCGAAAGGCGGAAACCACAATGGCGGTATTAGAGGGCAAAACAGCAATTATTACAGGTGGTGCGTCGGGCATCGGTGAGGCAGTCGGCCGCATTTATGCGGCAAACGGCTGCAAAGTGGCGCTTACGGATATCAATGCCGAGCGGCTTTCAATGGTGGCTGACGAGATTCGTTCCACAGGCGCGGAAGTTATCGATATGGTGGCGGATGTGGCAAATGAAGACGAGGTGATTCATCTGTTCAGCACTGTGACAGACAAATGGGGCAGACTGGATGTGCTGGTGAACAGCGCCGGCAGGGACTCTCTCTCGCCGCCCATATCCGAAGTAACACTCGAAGAATGGAATCTGATCATCGGCACCAATTTAACGGGCGTGTTTCTCTGCTGCCGCGAGGCGTTTCGCATGATGGAGAAGCAGGCAAGCGGCGGCCGCATTATCAACATGGGCTCATCGTCTGCCAAGCTGGCGTCCAGCCCCGGCCACAGCCCTTACCGTGCCAGCAAACACGGTATGATGGGCTTCAGTAAGAACATATTGCTGGAAGGCGTGGGCAAGAACATCGGCGTGACGGTTATCAACCCGTCGCACGTGAAAACGCCGATGACCGAGGTGATCGACCAGGGGATCTATGAGGGCGGGCGCGCGGCCTATCTTGACGGCTGGCTTGATGACCATGAGAAAAAGCACGGTATACACGCGGGCTGCATCGAGGTGGACAATGTGGCTGAGCTGGCGCTGTATGTGGCGACACGAACGCCCGATGTGACGATTCCGCAGCTGGCGCTGTATCCCACCACCAAGGCGCACCGTTACGGTATGGAGGTTTAAGCCTCCTCACTTCAAGACCATGGTTTAAAGTTAAGGGATGTAGGAGCGCCGACCCCACATCCTTGGTTATTTCAGTTTAACAGTACGCTTTGTGATAAGATTGCTGGAAATTCTTCTCCAGCGGCGTGCGGGGCCGCAAAGCCCCGTGGCGGATATATGATCTTAGTCAGATAAGGAGGCGCCACTATGACCAAGCAATATGTGCTGGCTTTCGACGAAGGCACGACAGGAACCCGCACGATACTGTTCGACCGGGCCGGCAACGTCGTCAAATCGGCATACAAGGAGTTTGCACAGATATTCCCCAGGCCGGGCTGGGTGGAACACGACGCCGTGGTGATCTGGGAGACCCAGATGGAAACGCTGCGCGATGTGATGCAGGGCATTGACCCTGCGCTGATTGCGGGCATCGGCATCACCAACCAGCGCGAAACGTGCGTGGTGTGGGACGCTGCCACGGGCAAGCCGGTGTACAACGCGCTGGTCTGGCAGGACAAACGCACATCGAACGTCTGCGAGGAATTGAAGGCACGCGGCTTAAGCGATTACGTGCAGCACAATACCGGTCTTATTATCGATTCGTATTTCTCGGGTACAAAAATACGCTGGATACTGGAAAACACACCAAGCGGCTTTGAGCGGGCACAGAGGGGCGAGCTCAAATGCGGTACCATCGACAGCTGGCTGGTTTGGAACCTGACGGGCGGTAAGGCTCATGTGGTGGACTACTGCAACGCGTCACGGACGCTGCTTTTCAACATCCATACTCTGGGCTGGGATGAGAAGATGCTTACTGAAATCGGCGTGCCGCGCGAGATGCTGCCCAAACCCATGCCGTCCAGCAGCATTATGGGTATGACGGACGAGAAGATACTGGGCGTCAGCATCCCGGTCGGGGGTTCGATTGGCGACCAGCAGGGCGCGCTGTTCGGGCAGGCCTGCTTTGAGCCGGGCATGGTGAAGGCCACCTACGGCACGGGCGGCTCACTGGTGGTCAACCTGGGTCATAAGCCCATTGTGTCCCAAAACGGCATGCTGACCAGTGTGGGCTGGGGGCTGGATGGCAAGGTGTATTATTCGCTGGAAGGTTTGCTGTATGTGGTGGGCGCGGCGGTGCAGTGGCTGCGCGACGGCCTCAAGGTGATTGCCACGTCGCCCGAGAGCGAAGATTACGCGCGGCAGGTGGATGACACGGCGGGCGTGTATTTTGTACCCGCGTTCACCGGCATGTCCGCGCCGTATTGGGATCAGTTTGCGCGCGGCGTCATCATCGGCATCACGCGCGGCACCGACCGGGCGCACATCATCCGTGCGGCGCTCGAGTCGATGGCGTATCAGATACGCGACGTGGTGGAATGCATGCAGAAGGATTCCGGTCTTGCGATCTCCGAGATCAAAGTGGACGGCGGCGCGTGTAAAAACGATTTTGTGATGCAGTTCCAGGCAGATCTTCTGGGAATTCCGGTGCTGCGGCCCAAGGTGGTGGAAGCGACCGCTAGGGGCGCGGCATTCCTCGCCGGGCTGTCCACGGAGTTCTGGAAGAGCACGGCGGAGCTTCAGGGTTCTTTCGAGCTGGATAAACGCTTTGAGCCGACGATGGCAGTGGTTCAGCGTGAGGAGCTGTATGGCGGCTGGAAAAGAGCTGTTCAGCGTTCGCTGGGCTGGGAGATCGGAGACAAAGCCTGACAGAGCAATCCGACGGATGCACAAGCCCGGGATTCCGCTGCGATGCATCCGTCTTTTTTTGGACAGTATTATAGAATTGGCGGAAAAAGTCCGTTAAAATCAACAAAAAACGTTAAAGACATCTTGACTAAAAGGCGAAATAATAATAAAATCAATAACAAGTAATAGCGTTTTGCAGACAAATCAAGGCTGCGTCCGCATTAAAAAACGGGGCAGACTAGAGACGTCTGAGAGTTCACACATTTTAAATCTATAAAGGAGCCAACAGCATGCAGTTAACCAAAGCGACGCAGCCGACGATGTATTTTATCGGCGTCACCACCACAAAATCGTCGATCATGCAGGTGTTTCCCGAATGGGCCAAGGCGCTCGGCCTTAAAGATGCCGTGATGAAGGGCATCGACATCGCTATCCATGAGAAGCCGGAAGTGTACCGCGAAGTGGTCGGCTTCATCAAAAACGACCCGCTGTCTATGGGCGCGCTGGTCACCACGCACAAGATTGACTTGTACGAGGCGGCCAAGGATATGTTTGAGTACCTTGACCCTTACGCCCAGGCGTTTGGCGAGCTGTCTTCCATCTCCAAGCTGAATGGCCAGCTGCGCGGCCACGCGAAGGACCCCATCACGTGCGGCCTTGCCATGGAGGCGTTTGTACCGGAGAACCACTGGAAGAACACGGGCGGCGAGGTGTTTATCATGGGCGCGGGCGGCAGCGCCATATCGATGGGATCATACCTGATGCAGGACAAATTCAAAGGCAACTACCCAAGCAAGATTATCGTGGCCAACCGGTCTCAGCCGCGGCTCACGGAGATTGAGAAGATATTCAAAACGCTGGATCCGGGCGGTATCAAGTTCGAATACTACCTCACGCCCGAGCCGGGCCAGAACGACGAGGTGCTCAAGACTGTGAAGCCTGACTCGCTGATCATCAACGCCACCGGACTTGGCAAAGACAGGCCGGGCTCGCCGCTGACGGATGATGCGGTGTTCCCGAAGAACAGCCTCGTGTGGGAGATTAATTACCGCGGCGACCTGCGGTTCATGTATCAGGCGCTCGAGCAGAAGGAAGCGCAGAACCTGCTGGTGGAAGACGGCTGGATCTATTTCGTGCACGGGTGGACGCAGGTGATTGCCGAGGTGTTCCATGTGGGTATGGAGCCGGATGTTTTCAACGAACTGGACAAAATTGCACAGAGTTTCAGAAAATAAGGGAGGACAACAACATGAGCGGAATGAACCCAAACAGCGAAAAATTCAATTGGTTACAGGGCTTTGTGATTGATTTCGATTTAAAGACAGGCCTGTCAGAAAGCGGCGCGGAATCGAGCAAGCGCTATGTATCGAGCATGCGCGGCATGTATGCGGACGAAGCGGCTACCGAAGAGCTGATCAGCAGCGGTGACCCGCTGGTTTACGAGTTTTACGAGATGGGCGCGCCCGAGAAGGACAGCGATTTGGCCTTTGGCGCAAGCATCACATACCCCGGCAAGGTGGGCAACGAGTACTTCATGACCAAGGGGCATTTCCACACCGTGCTGGAAACCGCCGAGGTGTATTACTGCCTGTCGGGCGAAGGCTACATGCTGCTGGAAAGCCCCGAGGGCGACTGGAGCGCGCAGCCCTTAAAACCCGGCGTGATGGTTTATGTGCCGCCGCGTTACGCGCACCGCAGCATCAACACCGGCACTGAGCCGATGGTCACGTTCTTCTGCTTCCGGGGCGACGCGGGCCACGACTACGGCACCATCGAGACCAAGGGCTATCGCAAGCTGCTCGTCGAAAAGGATGGCAAGGTGGAGATCGTCGACAACCCGAAATGGAAGTAATATAAGTATGAAGATACTGATCACCCCAACGTCATTTCTAAAGCCGGTGAACATAAAGGCCCGCGAGATGATCGAGGCGTTCGCGGACGACATCGTGTACAATCCGCAGACGCGCCCGCTGACAGCCGAGGAGGTGGCGGCGCTGCTCCCCGGTGTGGACGGTTACATCGCCGGGCTCGATTATATCACGGCGGAGGCACTGGCCAGCGCGCCCGCTTCGCTTAAGGTGATCTCGCGCTACGGAGCGGGTGTGGACCGTGTGGATCTGGCGGCGGCGAAACAGAAGGGCATCGTTGTCACCAACACGCCGGGCACCAACTCAACCGCTGTGTGCGAGCTGGCCTTTGGGCTTATGCTTTCGCTCACGCGGCACATACCCCAGATGGACGCCGCTGTGCGCCGCGGGGAATGGCCGCGTGCCAACGGTATGGAGCTTGCCGGCAAGACGCTGGGCATTGCCGGGCTGGGCGCCATCGGCAAAAAGCTGGCGGTTCGCGCAAAAGCGTTTGATATGGACGTGATCGCGTATGACCCGTATTTCGATACCGCGTTCGCGGCGGAGCATGACGTTAAACAGATGGAGCTGGATGACCTGATTGTGCAGGCGGACGTAGTATCGCTGCACGTGCCGCTGACGGAGCAGACGCGCCACATGATCGGTTCAACGCAGATTGCCCGCATGAAAGACGGCGCGTTTGTGATCAACACCGCGCGGGGCGGTCTGGTGGACGAGGCGGCCGCGGCGGATGCGATAAAATCGGGCAAGCTGGGCGGCATCGGTCTTGATGCGTTTGAGGTGGAGCCGCCGCAGGGTTCGCCGCTGTTGGGGCTTGACAACGTGGTGCTGACGCCGCACGCGGGCGCGCATACCGACGAGGCTGTGGCGGGTATGGGCATGATGGCGGTGCGGAACCTTATCGACGTGCTGCAGGGCAGGGAATGCCGCTGCGTGATAAAATAAAGAGTTTCGATTTGCGAGGACTCTGCCCTCGCGCTCCCGCTCAAGGGGCGCGTCCCTTGAGATCCCATTATGCCCTGCCGCTTTGCGACAGGGCGGGATATAATGATGTTGAAATGCCGACAGGCATTTCTGGCGGGATTGCAAAGGGACTGGTCCCTTTGGCGGAGGAGCGGGGTCCCCGAAAAGACGGAAGGCTTTTTGGGGTGCAGGCTGGAGGCGGAGCCTCCAAGTGAAATAAATTCCGGAGGAATTTGAAATGGCCAAGTACGATATAATAAAGAAACTGACGGATTGCGGCGTGGTGGCCGTGGTGCGCGCCGAAAGTGCCGACCAGGCGGTCAAGATCGCCAAGGCGTGCGCCGAAGGCGGCATTGTGGGCATCGAGATCACGTTTACCGTGCCGGGTGCAGTCGATATTATCAAAGCGCTGTCCGCCGAAGTGGGCAACGACATCGTGATCGGCGCAGGCACCGTGCTGGATCCGGAAACGGCGCGCGCGGCCATACTGGCGGGCGCGAAGTACGTGGTGAGCCCATGCCTTGACGTGGACACCGTGAAGCTGTGCAACACCTATGACGTGCCGTGCATGCCGGGCGCCATGACGCTTAAAGAGGCGCTGGAAGGCATGCGGGCCGGCGCGGACATTATCAAGATATTCCCCGGCGGGCTGTACGGGCCGCGTATTATCAAGGAGTTTAAAGGCCCCATGCCGCAGCTGAAGATGATGCCGACAGGCGGCGTGTCTGTGGACAACGTAGGCGAATGGATCAGGGCTGGCGCCGTCGCGGTGGGCGTGGGCGGCAACCTGACAGCGGGCGCGAAAACGGGCGACTATGCGTCCATCACGGAGATTGGCAAACAGCTGGTGGCTGAGGTCAAAAAGGCGCGCGAAGCTAAATAACGCCCGTATATGAACGGAAAAAGCAACATGATGCCCGGCACTTAAGGCTGCTGACCGCCGCCCGCGCCGGGTTTCTTTCGTTTTTCGGGCGGAACGGGGGCGCGCGTGTTGTCCTTGGTGCGCAGGAACGCAGGCCGCGTCACGGCCATATTCCTTTTATACACGATTGATTTAACAAAGTCCTTAAGCGTGAAGGGCCCAAGGGGCGCCATGTACGGCACGCCGAACGAGTTGATGGAGACGAGCTGCGCCACCACGAATACGATCACCAGTGTAAAACCATAGAAACCGAACACGCCCGTTGCGATAATCAGCAGGAACTTAAGCACCCGGAACGGATGCACGATGGTAAAATCCGCCGGGACAAACGACGCGATGAGCGACATCGAGACGACGATGAGCAGCAGCGGGCTGAACACGCCGGCGGACACGGCGGCCTGGCCAATGATGATGGCGCCCACAATACCGATGGCGGTACCGATCTTGGACGGGACGCGCACGAGCGACTCGCGGATCAGCTCAGCGATGATCTCGATGAGCAGCACCTCGATCAGCGCGTTGAACGGCACCTGCGCGCGCGCCTTGGCGATGGCGATGATGTAGGGGCCGGGCAGCGTGTCGCTGTGAAACGACACAACAGCCACATAAAGCGACGAGACAATAAACGTTAAGTTCAGGGCGATCACGCGCAATATGCGCATGAACGTGCCGAAATAGACGTTGACGTAATAGTCGTCGCACGACCACAGGAATTCGCCAAACACCTTGGGGGCGATCAGCGACCACGGGTCGCCGTCCATGAGCATCACGATTTTGCCCTCGAGCAGCGCCCCGCAGGCCATGTCCGAACGCTCGGCAAGCCCGGACTGGGGGAACATATTGGCGGCGTTGTTGCTAATAAAATGCTGAAGCTCGCCCGTTGAGCACAGGCCGTCCGTCTTGATCGCGCCGATGCGCTTTTTCACCTCGGCGACGCTGGTGTTGTTGGCGATGTCTTCACAGTAGATCACAGCGATTTGTGATTTGATGCGGTCGCCCACCTCCATCATCTCGATGCGCAGGCTCTCGGAGTTCATC
>CAZNVX010000115.1:0-8334 GCA_964576225.1 uncultured Christensenellaceae bacterium | reverse complement strand
CGTTGCGCGGTACATGGCAGCATATGAGTAATCCGTTCAAAGGCGAGGTTGAAGGCAGCGATAAACGGTACAGTTTTTCAATTCATCCGGATACGGTAAGCGGCAAGCTCGTCTTGTCGGAGAGCGCCATCGATGTGCTGTCCGTGGCGACGCTACGTGATGATATTGGGCAGGTGCATTATCTGTCCATTGGCGGCGCGTATGCGCCCAAGAAGCACACAGATGAAGCGTGTCTGCCTAAGGCGCTGGAACAGTACCTGAAAGATAATCCTGAAATCCGTGAGGTGGAATTGTGTCTGGATAACGACGCGGTGGGCATAGGCGCGAGCTTCTTTATTATGAACAAGCTAATGGGAATAGGCTATGCGGTGTCATCCAGCGCTCCAGAGCGGGATAAGGATTGGAATGATATTTTGATGCAAAGATCGGATTCAACGGTACCGGAAATATAGTCTGGTGCTGTTAGCGATATAAAAATCAAGGAGGAAACAGAATGAAAGTCAAAGAAATTGGAAACCTGACCGCTGATCCGGTGTACGGAGAGAAAGACGATTTGAAGTATTGCAACTTCAAGATCGCCATCAACGACCCGTTCAATAAGGACAATACCGAGTTTGTACGGGTGTCGGCCTTTGACAAACAGGCCGAGGCGTGCAGGGATTATCTGCAAAAGGGTTCGCAGGTCTGCGTTGAAGGAACGATTCGGGCCAGCGCCTACTTGGATAACGACAACAAGCCAAGGGCGCAGCTCAACATAAATGCCAAGGAGATTGTGTTCCTCAACAGGACAAAGCGGCGTGAGCAGCAGGACGGCCACGATGCGATTGACAACGCGCTGGAAAAATCGGAGCAGAATCAGCCCGATCCGACGCAGCAGCAGGATATGGCGCAGACAAGGTAATAAGCGCTGTACCCTGTGTAAGGCATTTTGATCAGTTCTGTACACGTTGTTCGCACATGAAAATCGGCAATAAGGTGGTCATTTTGGAGTTCGCTGTACGTTGGGTACGGCGTTTTTTGATTCCGGCGACTTGAGCCGGTTCTACGGGTGGTTTTATGGGTTGATTGAGCATCAGAGCGGATTATGTAGCGGTCATCAGGGCAGCTCGATATGTTTTTTCAGCCTGTAGCTATCCCTTTCAATACAATGTGTTTATAACCCAACCATGTTGTGGGAAGTGGGCAAAAACTACGTTTTTAGCATTGGCAAGCATGGCATCTGTTTATACAAATGCTCTCTTGCAAGGGCGCTCGCGCTCCCTTGAACCCTCTAAATTTGCGGCGTGCCGCTGAAAACTGAAAGAAGGACGGTATATGAGAAAAAGAAAATATGCCTGTCTTTTCTATATGGACGAAAAGGAGAACAGGCACTTTGAAAAGCAATTGGCCGTGACCGGCCTGAAAAAATCCGAACTACTGCGCAGTCTCATATTGAAAACCAACATCCAGCCCAAGCCATCAGAGGACGTTATCCAGATATACCGCCTTGTATCCACCATAGCCAATAACACCAACCAGATGGCGAAGATCGCCAACGCGACCGGATATGTCGATCCCAAAAAGATAGACGGGCTTCTTATCATGGTGGATAAATGCTGGCAACTTATGAAACGAATTTGCTGATATGGCGATCACTAAAAAGTTTGTGATTCATCAAAGGCTGGATGACAGGGTGGGATATGTCCTGAACGACGAAAAAACATCGCTGGACGATATGCTCGAATACGCCACCAATGATGACAAGACCGTGACTCTCATGAAGGAATACAAAACGGCGCTGAACTGCAATCTGGAGACGGCATATCAGGACATGATGGCGACAAAAAAACGCAAAAACGCTACTGGTGGCAGGCTGGGGTATCATATCATCCAATCGTTCAAGCCGGGTGAAGTGACTGCCGAAGAAGCACACGAAATCGCCATTGAACTTGCGCAGCGCAGCTTTGGCGATTACGAGGTGGTTATTGGGACGCATATCGACAAAGAGCATATCCATTCCCACATAGTTGTCAATTCGGTATCGGTCATCACAGGTAAAAAATATCGGGATACCGCTAAAGACCTGTTTAATGGTATACGGGAAGCGTCCGACCAGCTATGCCGTGAACACGGATTGTCGGTGGTCGTACCCAAAGAAGAAAAAAAGTCGCTGTCGTACATAGAATGGCTGGCGCGACAAGGAAAACGCACCTCATGGCAATCGCTTATCCGCATGGATATTGATGATTGCATCCAGCAGGCATATGACTTTGGCAATTTTCTTGTTCTCATGCGGCTCAAGGGCTATGAAATCAAACAAGGGAAACACATTGCATTCCTTCCGATGGGAAAAGACCGTTATTCGCGCGGGTACAAGCTGGGCCACAACTATTCGCTTGAGAACATACAGCGTCGGATTGCGGGGCTGAGGGCCACAACTGAATTCAAGAACATGCAGACGTATGTGAATAGTAAAAACGACTATAAACCCTTCCCCAAGGTCAGAAAGGGCAGCTTTCGAGCCTTGTGTCTGCACTACATGTATCTACTTGGGCAGGTCAAAAAGAACAAAGCACCCGACAGTGTGAGCAATATGGTAAAGGAGGATTTAATACGATTTGATGCCATGATTAAGACGATTAATTTTACGAAGCTGCGCAACCTCGATACTATTGAGAGCGTAGAGCGATATAAGGACAAATGCTTTGAAACAATCGGACTGATAAAGCGCGATCAGGCGCAGTTGAAAAAAGATACTGAAGAAGATTCGCTGCTTTTCGACGCTGTGGTTGACCGTAACAAATATGCCCACGCTTATGCTTTATATCGTGACGAGTGCTTTGTTGCGATGAAGGCCGAACACGATAAATATTCGGCGGCGGTTCGCATATTGAAAGAAGCGGGATATGTAACAGATGCTCAGATTCAAACGTTGATTGACAGGCAGAGCGAGGTTGAATCCAAGCTGGCGCAATTCACAAGCGACATCCGGCATTTCCGGCATGAGATAAAGATGTGCGATCATGCTTTGCAGCTTAACAAACATGTAAAGGAAAAACGAGCAGTTATAGATAAGCTGGAGCAGTATGAAGCAAATAATCTGGATAAACATCAGCGCTGACGAGGCGAATTTCAATGTAGCATCTGAGGCACACCATATAATTAGGTGCGCCTTTCCGATGTTATAAGCTTAAGTAAGCTTTAGCCTTTATCATCTCACAGTCAAGGGCTTTGCAAGTGGCTGTGAGCCACATTTGACTGTGCGCTGCTAAAGTCATGAAGACAAGAGTACCAATTGTTATACTTATCAACCCTAATCGATTAAGTAGCGATAGATTTGTCAGGTTTTCTATCTTAACCCCATAATTTTGTTCACATTCAGCAGAAACAAAATACCGTTGCCCGGTTTGTCAATCTCCATTGCCGTGCTGACCTCGCTCACTATGCTGTCAATCAGCGCATTTTCGGCGAGTATCATAACAAGCTCTTTCTCAGGCTCTATTTCCATATTGAAAAGCTTGCTTGTTTCGTGGATACCCGAACCTCTCGCGTTGATGATCGTGCCGCCTCTGGCACCGGCGCTGGTCGCGGCGCTCATGACATCCTCGCCTTTTCCCTTGTCTACAATGATAAACAGTGACTGATACATATTCTCCTTTTTGCCTCCGTCTATAAAATGACTTTTATAATTATAATCGCCAGTACCCAAAAACGCCCCCACCGGAATGGTAAAAGCAATGCCGTGATAGGGCTTGCGAAATTGAACCTCCCTATCCAGGCTTTTAAGCGCTGCATCCACCAGTGCGCAATCCGTAACCAGCAGAACGACTTCTTTTCTGATATCGTTGATTTCGAGTATTTCCAAAAGACGGTTTTTCACAGTGCCCTTTCCGAGCAGCACCGTCCCCCCTGAAATACCTTCCTGCTTCGCAATTTTCAAAACCTTGCTGCCCAGCCCATAGTTGACGATCACGCATATGAGCTCGAACCTTTTTATATCAGGAATCATTGACACTTTATATCTACCTCGCTTTTTCTCGATTTCACTTTATAAAGTAGTCCCAAGATTTCTAGGGTTATGATCGGAAACAGTGCCACCATGGAAATCATTCCGAAACCATCCACCAGTAAACTCGCCCCTTCAAAAGTGTCCGCAACCCCCTGTGTATAAGCAAGAATAAAGGTTGCGGTCATGGGCCCGGTAGCCACTCCGCCGGCGTCAAAAGCGATTCCCACAAACAGCTTGGGAACAATAAACGACAAGGCGATGGCGATAATATACCCCGGCAGCAGATAATGCCATAGCTGTATTGCGGGAACCAAAATCCGAACGACTGATAAAGCAACAGCAAGCCCAACGCCAATGGTGAGCGCTATCAGCACTGATTTTCTTCGCACATATCTGCTCGTCACATCTTCAATCTGGTACGTGAGAACATAAACGGCCGGTTCTGCAGCGATGGTGACAAATCCTATAACGAACCCAACGACAATAACAAAAACACTGCTCTCCATAGATGCCAGCTGGCTTCCGAGTATGATGCCCACCTCCATAAAGCCGGCATTCACACCCAGAAAGAATAGGATCAGTCCTAAAAAAGCATACAGGAAGCCTTTCAGTATCTTCTTGGAAGCCTTCTTATCTAGTTTAAACCATAGCAATTGTAACACCAAAAAAGCAACAAGGAGTGGTAAGAGCGCAAGAATGCCTTCTGTCAACGTGCCGGGCGCTATGGCTAGAAAAGCACCGAACACCGACGTGGCTTCAGATTTCGCACTTCCAAGCCCGACAGAGAATTCGGTTGTATTAGATATGATGTTGAGCAGCATCACTGACAATATCGCGCCGGTAGATGCAATGGCAACCAGACCGAAGCTATCCTTCTCTGACGCCTTGCTGTCCTTTTTCAACGCCGAGATGCCTACAGAAAGCGATAGTATAAACGGAACGGCGAGGATACCCGTCGTGGCTCCCGACGCATCAAATGCAACCGCCAAAAACTCAGGGGATGTAAAAATGGCTATCCCGAAAATCAACAGATAGAGAACGAACAGTATTTTGTACAACGGAACATTGTAAAATATCCGTATAAACCCGAGTGCCACCATAACCGCAAGCCCCACGGATACCACCACCAGAATCACAACGCTGGATATGGTACCGGATGTGACCTCATCTACCTGATTTGCCAGCACCAGCAGCCCGGGCTCTGCAATTGACACAAAAAAGCCGAGAACAAGTCCTGCAACGATGACCAGCAACAGCTTATTGGATTTAGCCAGCGCTTGCCCGGTCAGGTGGCCTAAAGGCGTGATGCCAATATCTATGCCCATTAAAAATATGGACAATCCCAAAACCACGAATACCGATCCAATAATAAATTTGACCAGTAGAGGCGTTGAAATGGGCGAAATTGTAAAATGCAAAATGAGTACAATCAGCACGATCGGCCCGACTGCAAAAAAATTTTCTTTGAATTTGTTGAAAAGTACGGTCAAAAAATGTCCTCCATTCGAAACATTTTATCCAGATATATCTCACAGCGCTTTGTACATCGCCATCAAAAATACAGAATACCGGAATCCGACTATCGGGATAAAGAAATTATAACACATTTTAAAAGGTTTTGTTCCATGCTTTTCCCAACGAACTTTTTTAGAAAAAGGCTTTAGAAGTGTTGACTTAACATAGCGCATGTTTTAAAAATAAAGGAGCGACTCAGACAGGCTTTCTTAAGAATATTGTGTATGATATTATCATGCAAACGTGGAGAGTATTATGGTTAAGACAGTTACTTTGGTTTTATTTGTAACAACCTATACATTACTTCTGCTCCTACCTAAAATCAGGGCCTACATTGCTCTTGGGTCTGCTGTATTGTATATAATCCTTGGAATCGTACCTCTGGAAAAGATATTTTTTATTATAGACTGGAACGTTTTGATGATGATCATAGGCACAATGGGCATCGTCACATTATTCATTAAATCAAAAATGCCATCTCTGCTTGCCGATCTTATCATTGATAAGGTTGGCAATGTCAAATGGGCTATAATCTTTTTATCCCTTTTCGCAGGAATTATTTCTGCATTCGTTGACAATGTCGCAACAGTACTAATGATTGCTCCTGTCGCAATAACCATATCAAAGAAGCTAGAAATCTCTCCTGTGCCGATTATAATCGCTATATCTGTCTCATCAAATCTTCAGGGTGCCGCAACTCTGGTTGGTGATACGACATCCATTCTTTTGGGCGGTCATGCCAAAATGGATTTTCTAGATTTTTTCTTCTTTCAAGGGAAACCAAGCTTATTTTGGGTTGTGCAGTTAGGAGCGATTGCTGCGACTTCTATCTTATTGATTCTGTTCAGAAGAGAAAAGGAACCTTTACATTTAGCAGAAAAAACAGTAGTCACTGACTATTTTCCAACATTCCTTTTGGCGAGTATGATTGTATTTCTTATTCTTGCTTCTTTTTTCTCTGAAAGACCGCCTATAACAAACGGACTCATTTGTATGGGGTTGTTGTTTATTGGTCTTACTGTTAGTCTGATTAAAGCCAAAAATCTCTCTGGTGCAATTGAGAGTTTAAAAGAAATTGATTATTCCACCATAATCCTACTCGCAGGGCTTTTTGTAGTCGTAGGGGGAATATCGGAAACGGGAATCATGAAAGATATCAGCCAGATCTTTGTAGTGCTTAGCAATGGCAATGTCTTTGTTACATATACTCTAGTTGTTTTTGCATCTGTACTTTTTTCGGCTTTTATAGATAATATCCCATATGTTGCGACAATGCTGCCCGTTGTAGCTGGGATAGCAAATACTCTGAGCATAGAACCGTATCTTTTGTATTTTGGACTGCTTATCGGAGCAACATTGGGAGGAAACATGACGCCGATAGGAGCTTCAGCGAACATTGCTGGAATAGGCATATTACGCAAACAAGGATATGAAGTCAGCACAACACAATTTCTAAAAATAGGTATACCATTTACTTTGGCAGCAGTTGCTACGGGTTATATACTTATATGGTTGACATGGGGGTAGGATAATTTAATGTTTAACACTTCAATATTAGAAAGAGATAAAACAAGCGCAGTTAAACAACACCATATGCTGCACCACCATTTTGTTCTTTACAACATATAGAGTTTTTACTGATGTCATTTTACTATCAGATTATACATTGTTCTGATCAAAAGCATGGAAAGTATTTTATATTAGGTCATGGCATAACAATTTATTATTGTATTGTTTAATAAATTGAGGAGGATGCTTTGCATGCCTATAGAGACCTTAGCAAAGAGACACATCAATACAATTAAGGGATTAAATAACCATGAAGTGAATAAATCAAGGAGTAGAAATGGTTGTAACGAAATAACCAAAACAAACAAAAAAGGATTCCTGAATAAGTTTCTTGGCAATTTCGGTGACCCCATCATAAAAATCCTTTTGGCTGCATTTTTTATAAATCTCATTTTTACCATACAAGGTGAAAGCTGGTTTGAATCTGTTGGTATCGGGATCGCCATATTTCTTGCAACTCTGGTTTCCACCATCTCAGAATATGGAAGTGAGCAAACTTTTAAAAAGCTTCAGGAGGAGGCTGAACGTCTGCGATGCAAGATTTACCGCAACGGCGGTCTTGTAGAACTTCCCATCCATGAAATAGTCGTTGGCGATTATGTGTTGCTGCAAGCTGGAGACCGTGTCCCTGCTGACGGATATATGTTGCAAGGATCATTGGAAGTGGATCAATCACCTCTTAACGGTGAATCTACAGAGGTTCATAAATACGGAACAGGTGCTCAACTGGGTAATCATTTAGCATTGAACATAAACAATCCGCTGCATTTATTCCGTGGTTCCATCGTCTGCAACGGACAAGGAATCATGATCGTTACAACTGTTGGAGATAAAACATTTTACGGTAGCATAGCAAGCCAAGTACAAGAAGAAACGAGGGTAAGCCCACTCAAACTCCGTCTTTCCCATCTAGCAAAAACAATAAGCACATTCGCTTATATAAGTTCTGGTGCTGTAGCCGTTGCCTATATGTTTAACGCCATTTTGTTTAAAAGAGGTTATACTTTTGATAACTTTTTTTCATACTTTTCACATACCAACTTAATGGTAGCAGATCTCTTTCAAGCTATACTACTCGCTGTTGTTATCATTGTCGTAGCCGTTCCCGAAGGTCTCCCCATGATGATCACCGTTGTGCTGTCATCAAACATGAAACGGATGTTAAAAGACAACCTTCTGGTTCGCAAGCTCGTTAGCATTGAAACATCCGGCAGTTTGAATATATTATTTACGGATAAGACGGGTACTCTTACACAAGGAAC
>CAZNVX010000114.1:0-8450 GCA_964576225.1 uncultured Christensenellaceae bacterium | reverse complement strand
ATTTTTATTACACCAACGGAGTTTCAACTGCTCAGCGCCCTCGTGCGCAATCCGGGGCGCATTTTGACGCGAAAGATGCTGCTGCAAACTATATGGGACGATGCGGGCGTGTTCATCGACGATAATACGCTGTCTGTGCATATCAGCCGCCTGCGCGAGAAGATTGGCGGCAGACGGATAAAGACGGTGCGCGGTGTCGGCTACAGTTGGGAGGGATGAGTATGAAATGGCACATCGGTGTCTTTGTACTGCAATGCGTGTCGGGTATTGTCATGATCGTTTTTACTCAGACTCGTTTGGCGGGCATCGCGCTGCTCCTACTTTCACTGTTGTGGCTGACTGTGTCCGTGGCTACGGTGCGCGTTCACCGCAAAAAGCTTGCCGTACTACAGGATAAGATTGAAGTTTTCATGCAAAGCGGCAGGGAGCCCGCATTCAGTCTTAAGGATGACGAATATGCGGAGTTGGAGAACGGCATCGCGGAGCTGGCACACCTGACGGCGGTCCAACGGGAGGCGGTGCAAAAGGAGAACCGGGATATGGTCGACTTCATCGCGGACGTATCGCATCAGCTCAAAACGCCGCTGGCTTCGCTCCGGCTGTACAGCGAGCTTCAAAGCTGCTCGTACACTGAGAAGCAGTTGACCCTTATAGACCGCATGGAGAAACTAATTTATTCGCTGCTGCGCCTGCAGAAGCTACGCACTGGTGCGTATGAGCTGAAGTATATGCCGCATGAGCTTAAAGATGTGACTCGTGAGGTCTGGGAGGAGCTGAAGCCGCTCTATCCCAAAAAACGGTTTGATATCTGCGGTGATTCCGGCACGTTGCGCTGCGATGAATACTGGATGGGAGAGGCGTTCAAAAATCTGCTTAAGAACGCGTGTGAACACACCACAGAAGACGGTACGGTATGCGTCGGTTTGTCGCGGTTGGAGAAGTCCATTCTCGTCACCGTAGAGGACGACGGCGGCGGCGTGTCCGAAGCGGAGATGCAGCGCCTGTTCCGACGTTTTTACAGCCTATCGCGCCAGAAGAATGGCACGGGTCTGGGGCTGGCGATCACGCGGGCCATTATCGAGAAGCACCACGGTAGCGTGTCCGCCGAAAATACCGGGACAGGCCTGCGTGTCTCCATATGCCTGCCGGTGCTGGACGGCGTGCTGTCCATACCTTAAGAAAACGTAAGACAGCATTCACGCGGGCGTAAGATGCGCGTGATACCATTTGGGCAAAGGGGGGGATTATAATCATGAACATCATCGAATGCGAGACGCTTGATAAAACCTATTCAAACGGACAGGTTTATGTCAAGGCGCTAAAACAGATCAATTTATCCTTTGCCCAGGGAGAGTTTTGCGCAGTCACCGGCCCATCTGGTTCGGGCAAATCCACGCTGTTGCACGTGCTTGGCGGCCTCGAATACCCTACTGCGGGTACAGTGCGCTACAAGGGCGAAAACCTCTTCGCGTACAACGACAACCAGCTCTCCATACTGCGCCGACGCCGCTTCGGCTTTGTATTTCAAGCCTACAATTTGGTGCAGGAGCTGACCGCGCAGGAAAACATTCTTCTGCCCGTCGTACTGGACAAAAAGAAGCCGGATGAGCGGCACATCGCTCACCTCGTGGAGATTTTAGGGCTTGCCGACCGCCTCGAGCATCTGCCTGGTGCGCTCTCGGGTGGGCAGCAGCAGCGTGTGTCCATCGCGCGGGCGCTGGCCAACAAGCCGGATATTCTTTTCGCGGACGAGCCGACAGGTAATCTCGACGGCGCTACAGGACGCGAGGTCATCAGCCTGCTTAAATACGCGGGCAGTGAGCTGGGAGTTACGCTGGTGCTGGTGACGCACGATTTGCACGTCGCGGAGCAGGCACAGCGTGTGATTTCGCTGGAGGATGGCTGCGTGGCGCGGGACACGGGGGAAACGGGCCATGAAGACTAAGGCCTTTTCGCTTTCGGGCATCGCGCTGGGGAACCTGCGCAACCGCAAGCGCCAGTATGTGCTGCTCTCCCTTGGCATCGCGCTGGCGATCTATTTCGTGGCGACGGCGCTGCTGTTTGGCTTTGGCATCTACACCTCGCTGGAGGAACGCCAACTGAACCGATATGGAGAGCAGGATGTGATGTTATTCGGCTGCGGCGACGCGCCGCTGGACGATTTATTGACGGATGGTACACTCTCTGCCATGGGCAAAGCGGAGGTATTGGGCGAAGCAGTTACAGACGATTATGAGACAAGACTTTTTTCCATCGCCCAATACGACGATACATCGAGAGGGCTCAGCCGACGGCGGCTCAAGGAAGGTGCGTACCCTGCGCAGGCTGGGGAAATTGCGCTGGAGCAGACCGTGCTCGCGCAGTTGAGGCAGGATGCAGGGGTGGGCGATACGGTCACGCTGACGCTGCGCATACCGGATGGCAACTTCGGCTTTCTGAGCGATACGGTGGAGAAAACCTATACGCTTACAGGCATCCTGTACGATCAACTCATCTACTGGAATTTTTTCATGTTTGCCTCGGTCTATCATGATATCCCGGCCGGACTGGTCAGCGATAAGGAACCGATCGAGCCGGGAGGACGCATGGTAACGATGGCTTATGGTGTTTTGTCTCAGGACATCGATTATATTACAAAATTTGATGAGTTCTGCGAAGCGCAAGGTATATCATACACACAGACAAACGGAATGCTTGATATGGGCGATGTTGAGCAGCAGATGATATTTACCGGCGGGTTTGCCGTGCTGGTTGGCATCATCCTTGTGATTGCGTGCTGTCTCGGCGTCGTCAACGCGTTTTCCGCTAACCTCGACGCGCGGCGAAGACAGATCGGGCTGCTGCGCGCCGTGGGCGCAACAAAAAAGCAGATAAAGAATATATTTGGACGCGAGACGCTGATTCTTTCGCTTATCTCCATTCCGATAGGGCTTGTGCTGGCGGTATTGAGCGTGTTTGCGATATTCTCGTGGCTGGGCGAGGACTATGTTCTGATACTCAATCCATGGATGCTTGTGGGCGTGGCGGCCTTGGGCGTGATGTGCGTCATGCTGGCCTCGCGCATTCCGCTGCGCCGCGCATCGGCGGTGTCGCCTATGCAGGCTATTCGCGACGTGGATTTGATGCGCCGCGTGCGAAAGAGGAAGGTTCGCAGTCATACGGAATTTGTCGCACCACGGTTGATCGCTTCGCGCAGTGGGCAGATATACCGAAGAAAGCGGGCGGGCATCTGTGCGGCGCTGGTGGCGGGCATCCTCGTATTCACGCTCGCGTCGCTGTTCGTGGTGACAATGACCACGCAGATGGTGAACTATACCTACGAGTATGATTATAGAATTTATTATGGACAATATACGATTTGGGATACGGTCAACTACGAATTTCACAAACCCGGCCTGACAGAGCAGGACAAGCAGGATGTGATGGCACTGCCGCTGGTGGAAACTGTACTGGGTGAAAAGCAGGTGCAGATAAAACTACTGCCGGAGGTACTCACCTCGTATGCGACGGGAGACGGTTGGCATTATCGCTTTGATTATCTCTCCCCTGATAATCCAGCAGGGCTCAGGGCGTTTGGAGAAGGCAATTACGATAGCTATCTGGAAACCAAGAATCGCTACTATGACGGCTCGGATTATCTATCCGTTTCCGCAATTGCTGTAGACGAAAGCATCATCGCGCAGTTGGAACCTTTCGTTTGTGAAGGCCGCATTAATTTAGACAAGTTGCGTTCGGGGGACGAGGTGCTGCTCGTCGCGCCCAAGGAATATGCGCTATATTTTGCAGGTAATGAGTCTGGATCAACACTCAGTGAACGGCCGCAAGAAGGATTAACGCTGGTCACCTCTCAAATGAACGACACGTTTCACGCTGGCGATACACTTAACATCAGCCTGCTCTATACGGACGCACAAGAAAATAACGAGGTGACGCCAAAGGACGTTGTGCGCATCGACAAAACGGTCACGATCGGCGCGCTGCTGGATAACACAGAGTGGGATTACAGCCGACTGAAAATGCAGAATTATCCAGGGTTTTTGGACGTCATCACCACGCTGCCTGGTCTTTCTGCGGTTGGATTCGATGTCCCGTATACATTTTTGTCCGTACGGCTCTCCGAGACTCCGGATGCTCAGACCGAAGAATATTTGAACGATTCGCTCGAGCGAATCACGGCTCGCGTACCGGACGCAAGCCTTTCGTCGAGCCTTGAATACGCCCGTGAAAACCGGCGCATGGTAGCGCAGTCGATGATACTCAGCGCAGCGCTGTCCATCCTGATGTTCGCCATCGTCGCTAGCATGATGAACAACGCGTTGTCTGCGCATATCCGCGCAGGCCGGCGAAGCATTGGTACGCTGCGCGCGGTGGGCATGGGAAGCCGGGATATTTTCCGCAGCTACTTCTATCAGATGATCCCCATGTTCGCGTGGGGCGGAGGCATCGGCCTCGTCTTGAGCCTGCTGGCCGGACAATTTTTTATCCAACATTTAATCCAGTCCAATGCATTAAGAAGTACCGTGCCGCAACTGCCGGTGTGGCAGCCGCTGGTGTTCGCCGCACTGCTTCTTGCCGTATGCGCGTGGAATGTCCGCGCACGGCTGCGCGGTATACTGCGCGAGAGCATCACGGAAAACATTCGCGAGCTGTAGGGGGGAAGACGATGAAGAAGTTAATATCCGTATTAATCGTATTAACGCTGCTTCTTCCCGCCGCAGCCGCGATGGCGGAGGAAGGGGATGCGGGTGCGGCAGCGCTTTCTATCGACACGCAGCACGTATATCAAGGCATGGATAAAAGCTACGCCCAAGGGTATATGCCGACGGTGAAGGACGGCACGGTGACCGTGGTGCTGCCGCTGATCGTGAGCGGCGGGGCTTGCGATGTCGTAACGGCAAGCCTTGGGCTGGGCGACCCGTCCGCCGCGCCCTTTGTTTTCAAGAACTATATGAATGACTTCGTATGGGGCACACATACTGTGAAGGGCGGAGATGCCTCATGCTGCCTCATCACCTTCAGCCTTGCCCTGCGGGCGGACAGGATGAACGGTAGCTATCCGGTGGTGGTGCATGCCGACGGAATGACGAAGGACGGTACGGCGATTTCCGGAGATTTTACGCTGTATGTCAACATTGAAGACGGGAAAAGCGCGGGGGTTGAGGCATCACAGGATACGGGAAACAAACCGCAGCCCAAGCTGCTTGTGGAGGGGTATGAATGCAGCGCGGAACCGCTCGAAGCGGGCGCACAGGCTGTTCTGTCCGTGTCAATAAGAAATACCAGCACATCGCAAGCCGTAAAAAATGTTAAGCTGAGCTTTCAGGACGGAAGCGGTGAGATACTGCCCTCTGAAACGGGCTCAGTATATATTCAAAAGATTAAAAAAGGAGAATCCGCTGCGTGCAGTTTCGATATCCGTGTGGCAGAGGACGCAAGTGCACGTGCGCACGTACTGACGGTGACGATGGAATACGAGAACAGTGATGCCACTGCCTTTACGTCTACGGATATGATCGTGCTGGATGTCATGCAACCCATCCGGCTGGAATACGAGCAGCCTATGCTGCCCGGCAAGGTGACCGAGGGCGACAACGTTTCGTTTTCCATGAACATTATGAACCTTGGCAAAAGTATGGTATACAATGTGCTGCTGACATTTGAGATACCAGGGCTCAACAACGGCGGCAGCGTGCTGGTGGGAAACCTGCTACCGGGTGAATCCAAAGAGGCATCTACGAATCTGAGGGTATCTTCGATGGAAGGGGAATGCGGTGATTCATCGGGTGCGATTTTGCTTTCATATGAAAACGAGGCGGGGGAGCGGTTTAAACGCGAGATTGCGGTGCAGACGCAAATTGAGAAGAAGACCGTGACCGCACCATCAGACCAGTCATTCGAAGACAAGGATGAAGGTACGCTTCCATGGTGGGTCTGGGGCGTTGGGGGCATCATCGTTATCGGATTGGCAGGGTCGTTTATCGTGATAGTGGTCAAAAGCAAGCGAAAGCGCGAGATTGATGAAAGAAGTCTGTAGCTAACAGAGTTAAGAAACGGTTGAGAGACAAAATGGGTGCCCTTCGGGGTCAATCATCACCGTGGAGGTGTCATAGTATAGTTCTTTTGCTTTGGTTGCCCCACAGTTTATCGCGTGTATCACAGCTTCGGGCAAGTTATCGACCTTAAAGTCGATGTGGGCCATCTGTTGCTGTTCACCGCTTTTCCACGGCCATACGGGCGGGGTATATTGGTCAACGGTTTGAAACGCCAAAATGATGCCTTGCGGAGAATGAATACCCGCCCATCCGCTGCCGGACAGCGTTTTTTCCAAACAAGCAGTTTGACAAAGAAATCGGCCAAAGCGTCCGCATCCATGCAGTCGAACGCAAAACCGATAATTGACGAAATCATTCTTTACCCCCATCAGATGAATTAGTGCGAAGGAAAGAACGGATGGCCGCTCCGACCACGCCGGCCGCATCCTGCGCAGTTGTTCGGATCATGGCGCTTTTCACAAAGCTCATAATCACCACCGCCGATTTTGAGCATGCGGCCACCCACCATGCAAGCCGCAATTTTGCGCCGCGCATCAGTATAGAGACGCTGAACCGTGGAACGCGCGACACCCATAACCTTGGCGCACTCAGACTGATCCATATGCTCGTGGTCGATAAGCCGGATGGTTTCATATTCTTCAAGACTCATTGACAAAGGCTCCGACGCGCATGCCTTGCCGCATGGGCCAAAAGAATTGCATGAAGGCAGACCGCATATCAACTTATGCTTTCTGGGTCTTGGCATGGGTATCTCTCCTTTTGAGCTTAACAGCACGCATTTGACTTTAGTGTATAAAAAATATACCTGCAGCAGTCAGGTATATCTTAGCATAACAGCACTCAAACGAAAAGAGATATTCACGCTTGAGGTTTCGTTGATTTCTTTTGTTTCTTTACCTCACGTGTGTTCTGACACTGCAACAGATTAGAAAGCTCGGAGACCTTTTCCTCAAGACTCGACGCTTTTTGCCAGAGCGCCTCGAGCCCCTCAGCAAATGTGTCATCGTAAACCGGTTTGTTCTCACGGGTTGCTTCATGCGTTTCATGTGCAGTATGCTGCACGCTCACGCTGTCATGTCTGCACGCCGCATAACCCGAGGCAAACCCGTGTTTGGTGCCAAATCTGCGCCCGCAACGGCCAAACCCGCTGCCCGTTCCCGGCCCTTGTCCCAAAGGTCCTTTTCCATCCATTCCTGGCATAGCTACAACCTCCTTGTTTTAAATGGGTATAAACCCATAAAATATTATATACTCAAATGGGCATATGTCAATAAATATTTTCATTGATTTGTTGACAAATTGCTGATGCGGGCATAAGATTCAATGAGGCATATGAGGGTCAAGTTTATAGAGCTAAGGGGATACATTTAATGGCTGATTGTGGAAACTGTCCGGCCGCGGACAAATGTGAATCAAAGGGAAGCTGTACCATAAAGAACAACCCATATAGTCATGTCAAGCGCGTGATTGGGGTGATGAGTGGTAAGGGCGGCGTTGGGAAGTCCACAGTGTCAGTGCTGCTGGCGCGCGTGATAGCCCAAATGGGATTGAGCGTCGGGATACTTGACGCTGATATCACGGGACCCAGCATACCGAGGCTGCTCGGCATAAAAGACGCAAAGCTGATGCAAAACGAAATGGGCATTATACCGGCGGAGGCAGACGGCATCAGCGTGATGTCGTTGAATTTGCTGTTGCCGGACGAACGGCAGCCTGTGATTTGGCGCGGGCCAATTATATCCGGCACAGTCAAGCAATTCTGGGAAGACGTATTCTGGGGCGAGCTCGACTATCTGATCATCGATATGCCTCCCGGTACCGGAGATGTCGCGCTTACGGTCATGCAATCCATACCGTTGTCCGGAATGCTGATCGTCACTGTGCCGCAGGATATGGTGTCAATGATAGTCGCCAAAGCAGTCAATATGGTCAAACAGATGAAAACGCCGCTGATTGGTGCGGTGCAGAACATGAGTTATTTGGCCTGCCCGCATTGTGGCGAGGTCATCGCCCTTTATGGCCAGATGCAGGAAGATTTTTATGATTCGGTGGGTCTGAAGCTGCTCGGAGAACTGCCGATGAAGCCTGAACTGGGCGCATTGGCAGAGAACGGCCTTGCAAAAATGGACGAGGATGTGGCGCTCACGATGAACCACGTCGCGGAACAGGTCATTGAAGCATGTAAGAAATAATGCGGCCTGTATCAAACGAGTTAATGATTAGTTTAGATATTGCTACGCTGTTTTGTATGTGAAATATTGCTTGTGTTCTGCCGGTACTGTTATGCGGCGGCTTCGTTCAGTGAAGCTTCGTATTCTGTTAATATGTCGCTTCGAATTTAATCACCTGTTGCTTTTTATTTTGACAGCCTGTCGATCGTATAATAAAATATGCATA
>CAZNVX010000113.1:0-8474 GCA_964576225.1 uncultured Christensenellaceae bacterium | reverse complement strand
GGAAAACGCCCGCGCACGTCAGCCCCTCCACGCTCAGTACCGTCTCGCCAATCTCCACGTCACGTTTGGGGTACACATTGTTGAGCTCACGCCCCACCATCATATTGATAAGATCCTGATCGGTTATGTCCGCCTGGCTGACGGTGTCCACCAAATTGCCATCACGCAGCACCGTTACCCGGTCCGCGATCTGGCTGATTTCATGAAGCCGGTGCGATATATATACGATGGTCACGCCGCTGTCCCTCAGGTTCCGGATAATATCCATCAGCTTTTCGGCATCCTCCTGGGATATGGAGGAAGTGGGCTCATCCATCAGTATAATCCTGGCGTTGGCTGTCAGCGCTTTGGCGATTTCCACCACCTGCTGCTGCGCGATCGACAGGTTCTTGACCAGCGCACCGGGTTTTATATCCGCCTGCCCCAGCCTTTCCAGCGCTGCCGTCGCCATCTCATGGTATCCCCTGGAATTTTGCATCACGCCCTTGAAATGGTTCTGCTTATCAATGACGATGTTCTCCGCCACCGTCATCAGCGGGCACAGCGTCAGTTCTTGATATATGGTATGGATCGACGCGTCCATTGCATCCTTGGGTTTGCGGAAGTGTACCTCTTTTCCGGCGATAATGATTTTCCCGCCCCTGTCAGGCTGGTGGTACCCGCTCAAGATTTTGATCAGCGTGGATTTTCCGGCGCCGTTTTCTCCCAGCAGCGCGTGGACTTCTCCCTTTTTAAGCTCCAGGTCTATGCCGCGCAGCACATTTACTCCCTGAAATGTCTTCCCGATTGATTGCAGCCTTAATACCGTTTCATGCATTTTTACATAACCTCGTTTGTCAGATTCCCGATTCGAAATCATTGATAGCCCATGATAACCGTTGGTACCGGTCAAAGGCATTATTGAAACGCCCCTGCGCCTCTTTGTCCGGCTCAAACACACATTCGTTGGCCGCAGCAGCTCTGTACGCATCAGACGGATGCGCCAGCACGCCCATGGCCACGCCCGCATAAGCCGCGGCACCCAGCGCCGATGATTCCAATACGCTTCCTTTGATAATCTTCAGTCCGGTGATGTTGGCTTTCAGCTGAAGCTGTCCATCTATCCGGGCGCCGCCGCCCACTGCCCGGAGCGCTTTTAAATGGATACCCGCTTTTTTATAAGCATCGGAATGAAGTCTGATCTCGTAGCAAAGCCCTTCAATGATCGCTCGCGAGATATCCTCCTTCCGGCTATCCAGCGTCAGCCCGTACAGCACGCCTTTTGCCCCCGGGTTAAACCACGGGTTTCCGCTGCCGGAAAAATGGGGCAGCAGCAGCAGCGAGCCGGGATGACTGATGTCGATGTTACCCAGCAGGTGCGCATAAAAGTTCTGACCTGACGCCACACTCTGGTCATACTGTTCCCGCGCCAGCATATCGCGGTACCAGCGCACGATGCATCCGGCCGTCAGGTTCACGCTGAAGGTGACGTATCCATCGTAAGCCGGATAGCACGAAAACAGATTCTCCAGCATCACAGCGCTGGTATTGGGCTCCGGCATCGCCGCGACAATACCCTCGATCGTGCCCGCAATATCCACTGCCGTGTCACTGTGTCGTTCGTCGAGGCCGGCTCCCACAGCGGCGCATACCATGTCGTGCCCGCCGCTGGCCACCCTCACTGTATGTTTAAACCCAAGTGATGCCGCAGTTTCGCTGCTCAGCCTGCCAATTATCACGCCCGAACGCACTGTCCGCGGCAGCTGATCCGGCCGTACCGACGCCGCTGTGAGTACTTCCGGCGCCCAACTGCGCGCCCGGATATCGAACAGCATTGTGCGTGCGGCCTCGCTGTCGCTCACGCACGGCTCTAGCCCCAGTCTGCCGACAATAAAGTCCTCAAATGTGGCCCACCGTTTTACCTTTGCCCACACCTGCGGTTCGTTCTCCTTCAGCCAGAGCATTTTGGCCAGACTGCCGATAAACAGCGGCGGCATGCCGGTGATTTCGAAGAATTTCTGGACACCGAACTCTTTGGCAAACCGCATGATCTGTTCGGTGCCCCGGGGGTCAAAGTCGATGATGGCGTTTCTGACAGGAACACCGTTGTCACCCAGGGGAATAATCACGTCGCCGATCGCGGAAACAGCCAGTGCCTCCGCCATACCGCCCGATCTGTCGTTGGCCTCGGTGATGACCTCACCGATGCTCTTCCAGACGACCTGGGGGTCTATCTCCAGCAGGCCGTCTCCGGGAAAGCTCAGGTTGTATTCGCGGTATGCTTCGCTGACAACGTTCCAGTTGCCGTCAAACACAACCGCCTTGCATCCGGATGTCCCCATGTCAACGCCCATCAACAGCATGCCGCCACAACCCCTTCCGTCACACATTCAGATGCCAGTACAGTCTCTTTGCCGCTGCGGGGCTTTCCGGCCTCAGCGCCGGGTCCGACGGCGCCGCCGGGCCGATATCGTGGTTGACCCCTGCGCCGTCTGCCGCCGCTGCCGGGGCAGTGAACGCCGTTGATTCTATCTTGATGGCTTTCGTCGCTGCCGGCAGTGTTTCTCCCTTGTGTATACGTCCGACGCTGGAGAACATCCGCATGCAGACCTCCATGGCATCCGCGAATCCCTTGTTCACCTCGCCGATCATATCGCAGATATCATAGTTGCCCTGATAATCCGGATTCTGCTCCACATAGGCCCGGGCCATTTTTTTGCCTTCCACGCACATATCGGTATAGATACACACCTTAACGATACCCATCCCCATCGAACGCTTGATATGGTCTTCGGGTATACCTGTACCGCCGTGCAGCGTCAGGTACACATCCTGCGCCATCAGCCCGTAGTAGATCTGCTCCAACCGCTGAAAGTCCAGGCTCGGCTTGCCGTGGTAGAGGCCATGCGCATTGCCGATGGATACCGCCAGTATGTCGACGCCGGTGCGCTTCACATAATCCTTCGCAAGCGTGGGATCCGTCATCGTATCCGCTGAGCTGTCCACCGCAGCGCCGCCTTCCGACGCACCCGGCAGCGCGCCCAGCTCTCCTTCCACCGCAGCGCCGTAGCTGTGGCCCATCTTAACCGCTTCCCGCGTGGTGCGGATGTTTTCCTCATAATCAAGCCTGGAGCCGTCGTACATCACCGACGTAAAACCGGCTTTGAGGGCACGCTCCACCGCGTCCAGATCCATGCCGTGGCTTAAGTGAAGGCCCACCGGCACGCGCCTGTTCTTGGCAGCCAGGTACGTGACCGCAGCCATCTGCTCAAAGCTGACATATGGCTCAATGACGCCCGGCTGCGTGATGAGCAGCGGCGCGCCCAGCTCTTCAGCGCGTTTGATCAGCGCCTCGGGCTGATCCAGCCCGTTTAAATTGAAGGCGCCCACGATATATTTCTCAGCCGCACAGTGTTTCAGAATATCCAGAGTCTTGACAAACGCCATTTCGTATCACCTTCAAATCAATTATTTTTCAAAAACCTCGGGGTTGACCACCGGCTTGGGCATACCGCCCGCCATATACAGCAGCAAATCGTTGGCAATCATCACCGACTGCAGGTAGATCACGTCACGCCCTGCGCCGGCAATATGCGGTGTCAGCACCACATTGTCGTATTTGAAATACTCGTCGTTTTCCTTGATCGGTTCCTCGTGGAAGACGTCCAGCGCCAGGCCGCCCAGTTTACCGCTGCGCAGCGCCTCCCGCTGCGCTTCCTCCACCACGATGCCGGCGCGCGCGTTATTGATGAAATACACGCCGTCCCGCATCATATCAAATTCCTTTTTTCCCAGCATGCCTTTGTTCTGATCCGTCACCTTGGCGTGTATGGATATCACATGAGAGGAGGAAATCAGCGTGGATAGTTCCACCCGTTCCGCATGATGCGCATTGATCACCTCTTCCTTTTGATATGGATCATACGTAACGACCCGCATGCCGAATGCATGCGCGCGATCCGCCACCTGCTGCCCCACCGTACCAAAGCCAATCAGCCCCAACGTTTTGCCCTCAAGCTCAATGCCCTTGCGCGACTGCCAGGGGCCTTCAGGGCTCATGTCCCATATCACGTCACCCTCGTTGCCGTAGTCCGAATCCGGCGCTGTGAACAGCCCGCGGCGCAGCTCACGGTCGGTCCGGGCCAGTTTGCGCGTGATGGCCAGCAGCTGCCCCATCGTAAAGTCGGCCACAGGGAGCGCCTCGCGCCCGAAGGTATAGAATACGGGGATGCCCTTGCTCGTGGCGTAGTCGACATCAATATTGGCCCGCGGACCACCGCGGATAGACGATATAATCTTCAGACGCGTCGCGTCCAGCACCTTTTTGGATACCGTCTCATATCCGACGACCAGCACCTGTGCATCGCCGATATCAGCGATCAGCTCGTCCTCGTTTAACACCTTACTGGTAAAACCCCAGCCTCCCGTTCTGACCTCATGGCCGACCACCCTAAGCAGCTCAATGCCTTCCTGACTGAAGTCAGCGCAAATGTATATCTTCAAGTATGTATCCTCCAAAACGGAATTGTTTTCAGCCTTCGGGATAAAGTATGATTTTTATGGCCTTCTTCTCACGCACAAGATCGAACGCTTCACGGAACCGGCTGATGTTCATGCGATGGGAGATCATTGATTTGAGGTCGATCCGCTCCGCCACCGCCAGATTCATCACATTACGCCATGAAAGCCACGTATAGCCGAAATGCCCTTTTATGGACACCGCTTTATCGATAATGGGATCCAGTGAAAAACCCACCGGTTTCTCGTCGTATCCGATTTTCACAATCTCGCCTGCGGTGCGTACGATGTCTATCGCCTGCCGCAGCACCACCGCCACGCCGGCGCAATCCACCACCAGCGCCACGCCCTCGCCGTTCGTCAGCTTTGCAACGGTTTCCTGCACATTCACTTCATCAGCCACCACGATGTCTGTTGCGCCGTTATGCCGTGCCAGCTCAAAGCGTTCCTTGTCTCCAGAAAGCCCGATCACAATGATCTTTGATGCTCCGGCGGCACGCAGCGCCTGAATTGAGAACTGCCCCAGCGCGCCCACGCCAAACACGGCGCCATAATCGCCCGGCATAAAGCGGGATTCCTGCACCACCGCCATATAGGCGTTACAACACGGGTCCAGTATGGCCGCTTCTTCAAACGACATACCTTCGGGAATACGCATCAGGCTGTTCGGAAAAACCTTCAGCGTATCGCCGGGGATGCGCACATATTGGGCGAAGCCGCCGTCCATACCGTATCCCAGCCCCAGCCTCTCGGGGCAGGACAGATAATCGGCCGTGCTGCACGCGTAGCATTTGCCACAGACCTTCCCTGTATTGTCAGACACGGCGCGGTCGCCGGCTTTCCATTCCGTCACATTTTTACCGACTTTGGCCACCACGCCCGAAAATTCATGCCCCAGTATCACCGGCGGATTCAGCAGGTTCTCATGGCCGCCGTCATCAAAAGCGATGTCCGAACCGCAGACGCCCGCCGCCTTGACCTCCAAGAGAACGTCGTCGCCGCCGATTTCGGGAACCGGAACATCCCGCAGCTCTGTCTCATATTTGCCAAAACCGTATTTCACAACCGCTTTCATCTACATCCTCCTCCTGTTGATCAACAGTTTAAAACAGTCCGCGCGCAGATACTCCTCTGCATATATCAGCGGCTCGCCGTGAATATCCGTCACCACCTGCTTGATCATCAGCACTGGCTGTCCCTGCGGTATCTCCAGCCATTCCGCCAGCCAGTCCTCGGCGGCCACCGGCAGTATTTCCGCAAATCCCGTACCAATCACCAGGCCGCATTTCGTCTCCAGAAAATCGTAGATCGAGATGTTCTCGTCATTGATCTCCAGGAACTGGGCTGAAAGCCGCGGCACAAAAAAATCTCTCGAGTACACGACGGGTTTACCGTCCGCCGTCCGTATGCGTTTGAGCACCAGTATGTCCGTGCCCTCTTCCACCCCGATTTTTTTGGCAAAGTCAGTGGCGGCTTTGACCAGCTTCTTTTCAAAATGACTGACGCCCGGCTTATAGCCGCTGGCGATGATCATTTCACTGATACCCAGGTTGTTGTTAAGCGTATTGGCTATGTTGTCAACATCACCCGAGAGAAAAGTCCCCTTACCTTGTATGGAGTTGATCAGCCCGTCATTCTTCAGCGCATTAAAAGCTTCACGCAGCGTGAGTCGGCTGATACCCAATATCCTCGAAAGCTCACTCTCCGACGGAAGACGATCCCCTATCTGAAGCCTGTTCTTTTTGATATAGTTGATCAGCTTTTCTTTGGTCGTAATATAAGCCAGCATAGCCATACTCCTTTGTCTATTTGCATAACGGCTAAATCAGGGTAGCGCTGGTCCCGATCCTGTATCCCCCCGCTGCCACAAGCGCACCGGCATCGGAGCCGTCTCTGATATACCCCAAAAGCTTCAGCTTCAATTCGCCCCGGCACAGCCCGGCCAGTTCTCTCACAGCCCTAAGGTCATGCGCCCTTTGCGCCGTGATGGCCGACACCGCCAGATAGTTCGCCCCGCTTTTCTTGGCGATGTCCACCGCGGCAGCCAGCTGCTGCGCCTCCATGCCGGATTCCACGACCGCTTTAACACAGATGAGGCCTTTTGCGGGCAACATGCTCTCTTCCAGATCCTTTTGGACTGCGTCATAATCGCCTTTTGACAGCAGCGCTGTGTTTATCGGAATATCCACTTCATCCGCGCCGTTTTTGACGGCTTCCTTGACCTCGGCGTACTTGGCTGCTGTTGCCGACACGCCTCCCGGCAGGCCGACAGGCGTGCTCACCCTCACGTCCGAGCCAAACACCTGCTCCTTCGCAAATGCCACCATCCATTGCGGTACACATACCGCCGCCAGCCGTTTGTTTTTCGCCGTTTCGCACATACGGCGCACCTCATCCGTTGTGACGGCAGGACTGCTGAACGTGTATTCGATATGTGCTGACAGATCCGTCGGTTTCGTCTCCGCATGTATGTTGTTTTGTATCCGTGCGCATACCTCTTCCGTTATCTGCGCGATCAATGTATCAAGGTCCATTGTGTCACCTTTCTCGTTTCGCCTGTTTTCTGTGTCAGTTTCATCTCTCAGCCACCGGATGCTCTTCGGGTGTTTGGTCGCAGAACCCGCTGTTTACTGACCCGGAAGTATGGATTCCACGTCGTTGTGCGGCCGCGGTATCACATGCACGCTGAAAAGCTCGCCCACACGTTTGGCCGCCGCCGCGCCTGCATCCACCGACGCTTTCACCGCGCCGACATCACCGCGCACCATCACTGTGACAAGGCCGCTGCCGATTTTCTCCTTGCCCACCAGACGCACGTTCGCCGCTTTGACCATGGCGTCCGCTGCCTCGATTGCACCCACAAGTCCCTTCGTCTCAACCATTCCCAATGCTTCTTTTTCCATAGGTAACTCCTTGTTATATTTGATGATTAATACCGGCCAAAGCGACAGGCCGGATTGACATCCTCCACCCTGCCGATCACAGCGCAGTCCACTGTTTCCGGATAAACCCCAAACGAATGAGCCGCTTCTTGCGCGGACATCAGATATACAAATTCTCCAATGTCCGCTTTCGCTTTGCCGCCCGCTACTGCCACGCGCACCGGCTTACCGTCCTCGTATACGCGCACCGCATTAAGCCGCATGTCCGCCAGCGATGGGGCGGTAACGGTGCAGATCACGGTTCCCAGCACCTCTCCGATAGTCATGGCTGCTTGCTTTGAGGCAATATCGACTCGACTTCGCCGTGAGGCCTCGGTATCACATGCACGCTGAAAAGCTCGCCCACACGTTTGGCCGCCGCCGCGCCTGCATCCACCGACGCTTTCACGGCGCCCACATCCCCGCGCACCATCACTGTCACCAGGCCGCTGCCGATCTTCTCTTTGCCGATCAATCTGACGTTGGCCGCTTTGACCATGGCATCCGCAGCCTCAATAGCCCCCACCAAGCCTTTGGTCTCCACCATCCCCAGAGCCTGTTTTTCCATGTTCCGATTCCTCCTGTTGTTTATTGACTGTGCAAGACTTCATCGGGCATAACCATTTCGGCGCCACGCGAGTATACATTTGCCCCCACGAGCCTGATCCTATCGATAATGCCCACAGCGATATACTTGTTTCTGCCGGCCGAACATAGTATCACATCACCCTTGTCCGCCCCCACATCATTCTCCGCCTCTATGAGTCTTCCTTTGAGCTGTCCGGTCGTTATATCCATTTCTTTCAGAACAAGCCGCCTTCTGCATGAACTGTTGTCCCTTGCTGCGGAGGATGTGATTGTGTTGAGCACACAGGCGACCATCATGCATCATTACCTCCTGTTTTTTTGCCGAGAAAGGTTTGTTAAGACCTTATTATCCTTTATTTGATAATTAATTCACAATTATCTTACATCGTTTCATTTTCATTATACATATTATTTAAGTCATCTGATGTGTTAGATTATAAATCATATGTTGATTAAATGCAATAACTA
>CAZNVX010000112.1:0-8555 GCA_964576225.1 uncultured Christensenellaceae bacterium | reverse complement strand
CGTCCCGTCAGATAGCCCTGTACCTGCCCGCACCCAATATCCGTCAGCTTCTTATACTGTTCCTGCGTTTCCACTCCCTCGGCCACCGTCTGCATGCCGATGGACTTGGCCAGCAGTATAATGGATTTGACGATCTGCTCATTGCGTTTGCACAGCGTCACCGAATCAACAAGCGGCTTGGCGATCTTGAGCCGGTCAAACGGATAGTGCTTCAATGCCATGATGGACGAATACCCTGTCCCAAAATCGTCGATGGACACCGACATGCCAATGGATTTAAACAGGCTGAATATCTGCGACAGCCGATACTCACCCTCCAGCGCAACGCTCTCGGTAATCTCTATGTCCAGCCAGGCGGGGTCAAAGTCATCGCGCTCCACCATCTGGTTGAGCTCAAACGCCAGGCTGGCGTTGTTGAGCTGCTTGGGCGATATGTTGACGCCCACCACCAGCCCACCGGCATAGCGGGTGTTCCAGTCGGCGGCTCTCGCGGCAGCCTGCCGCAGCACCCATATGCCGATCTCGATGATGTGTCCGGTCTCCTCCGCGATGGGGATAAACTCTCCCGGCGTCACCATGCCCAACGTCGCGCTGTTCCAGCGAATCAGCGCCTCCGCCCCCACCAACGCGTTGTCCGGCAGCGAGAACTGCGGCTGATAATACAACTCAAACTCTGACGTGACATCCGCCTGCCGCAGCATCATCTCCACCTCATTGCGCCGCTGCGTACGCCGCTGCATCATCAGACTGAATGAGGCGAATTTGTTGATGCCCCGTTCCTTGGCGTGATACAGCGCAATGTCTGCGTTTTTAAGCAATGCGCTCACATCCTGCGCGTCCAGCGGCCACGTGGATATTCCCACGCACATCGCCGGTCTGAACACATAATCGCCAATATGGATATCATGGCTGCAGTGCTTGATGAGGCGGGATGCCGTTTCCGAGGCTGTGCGGCCCCGGCCTTCGCCGCTGTATGCCAGCACAAACTCGTCGCCGCCCATTCTCGCCAGTATGGACCGGTCATTCTGAAACTCCAACAGTCGTTTTGCCGTTTCCACCAGCACCCGGTCGCCCATGTCGTGTCCGTACGTGTCGTTGACCACCTTGAATCGGTCGAGGTCGATATACATCAGCGTGATGCTGCCGCCGGGCCCCGCCCCGGCAAGCTGGTCTTCCAGCCAGCTTTGCAGATACCGCCTGTTGTATAGATGTGTCAGCGTATCCCGGGTAGATAGATATGCCAGCTGCTCATTGTTTCGGTTCAGGTGTTCATTGGCGGCCACAAGCGCCTGCGTCCGCTCCGCCACGATGGACTCCAGTTCGTTGTTCAGCTGCTTCTGTTCTTTAAGCAGCCTGTCCTTATTTGCAGATACCTCAAAATAAGCGCTTAACAGCTTGTAGATCACAAGGGCAGCCAGGTAATGCGCCAGCTCCAGCAACACGAAGCCCTTCAGCGCCATGGCCGCCACCGGCACCAGCAGCAGTCCCAGTTCTTTGACATGCTTGAGAGCCTGCTTCCCCTTTCCAAACATGTTAAGCGCGCTGTTGCCGTTCATATCGTCCTTTTGGGTAAGCAGTTTAAGCATACCGCTGATGCCCAGCAGCATCACGGATATGCTCATCACGATCATCTGCACACGCATCGGCACCCCGTCGCCGTAAAACCTGACATAATAAAAAGTCAGGCTTGTGATCACAAACAACAGCAAGCCAATGCTGGATACTTTGATGTTTGCCGGCACGCTTCCGCTTTTCACCGATAGCAGCCATATTGTCAGGATCATGCCCATCAGCAGTTTTAATGGTATGCTCACAGCAGAGGCCACACCGCCCTGTATTAAAATACTGAGAGACTGGATATCCCTGTTAAGAAACGTTACCCAAATAACCAATGCCAATGCCAGGCTCAGCATCACCACATCCAGCGCCAACCGCGCCCTGTTCCAGCCTTTTAGCTGTTCAAGAAAGAATACAACGATTGCTGCCGCATAGCACAGATTCGCCACCATGTTCAGCCAGGGATAAGCGGTCAGCCCCCATGTCTGGACAGGGTCGAAATAGTAAAATATAAACGCCATATCGCTGCCCGCCCAAAGCAAGCAGCCCAGCGCCAAAAACAGCCATGAGATAGCAGCCGAAACCTTTTTGCGCGCTTTTGAGTATGCGATAAACAGAATAGCCGCCGACATCAGCTGCCCCGCCGGCAACAGAGACGCCCGCCAACCCGCATCTGATGATGCGTCCGCCACCAGATCCGCTGCGTAAAACAGCACCGCCACGCTTATGACCAGGATCCATACCGCTTTTTTCTTATTTGATTGTCGCAATTCCGTTACGCTTTTCATGCCTCACCTTTAACGCCGTCATACAATAATCAGTCCCATAAGGATCATCCTTCATAAGATTGTATCGGCATTCTGCCACCGGTGCTTTATATGCATGGCTTTAAGGCCTTGTGTATCACAGCACGTCCGCACCGTCTCCCTGCCCGACGCGCCCCGAATAATGCGGACGCGTCAGAAAAAGCGCCTCAAACTCCTCGGCCGGCACCGGTCTGCCCAGCAGGAAGCCCTGAACCTGCTCACAGCCGATGGCACAGAGCTTTTGAAGCTGTGCCTGCGTTTCCACACCTTCGGCAATTGTTTTCATGCCGATGGACTTAGCCAGCAGTATGATGGCTTTCACGATGTGCTCGTTGCGCTCCCCCAGCGTGACGGAGTCGATCATCGGCTTGGCGATCTTGATGCGGTCAAACGCATATTGCTTGAGAGACATGATAGATGAATATCCCGCGCCGAAGTCGTCAATGGACACCGACATACCGATGGATTTGAACAGCTTGAATATCTGCGCGAGCCGGTATTCCCCCTCCAGCGCCACGCTTTCCGTGATCTCGATATCCAACCAGGCCGGGTCAAAGCCGCTGCCCGTCAGGCTTTTGAGCTCCTCCATCAGCGCCGTGCTGTTGAGCTGTTTGGGTGATATGTTGACACCCACCACCAGTCCGCCGTCATATCGGCTGTTCCATTTGGCGGCCTGCGCCACTGCCTGCCGCAGCACCCAGATGCCGATCTTGTTGATCTGATCCGTTTCCTCCGCGATGGGGATAAACTCGGCGGGCGATACCACACCAAGCTCCGCGTTGGTCCAGCGTATCAGTGCCTCCGCCGCAATCAGCTTCTGATCAGGCAGCGAAAACTGTGGCTGGTAGTATATCATGAACTCACGAAAGACGTCCTCTCCGCGCAGCAAAATCTCTATGGTATTCCGGCGTTTTGTTTTCTGCCGGATCATCTGGCTGAATATCGAGAACCTGTTTTCCCCTTGCTCTTTGGCGTGATACAGCGCAATATCCGCGTGCTTGAGCATCTCACCCACACTCCGGGCATCCAGCGGATAGATGGAAATGCCGATGCACATCGACGGGCAGAACGCATAGTCGCCGATATAGATGTTGCCGCCGCACTGCTCAATGATACGGCTGGCATGCGCCGCTGCCGCCTGGCTGTCAGACAGGCCTGTCAGCACATAGACGAATTCATCTCCGCCCATCCTCGCCAGCATCACCTTTTCGTCGGAGAGCGCCCTTAAGCGATCGGATATCGCCAGCAGCACCTTGTCCCCCATCTCATGGCCGTAGGTGTCGTTGATCACCTTAAAACGGTCAAGATCGATATAGAGCAGCGCCACGTGCTGCCCCGAGTGCGCCTCAGCCAGGCTGTGTGCCAGCTTGTCCAGAATATAGCGCCTGTTATAAAGGTTCGTCAGCGTGTCCCTGTTCGACAAAAAGCTCAGGTCTTCGTTTTTCTGCCGCAGTTCCTTGTTCATCTGTATAAGCTTTTCGGTGTGCTGCGCGATGATTTCCCCCTGCTCCTCGTTGAGCTTTCGTTCCTTCTCTAACAGCCTTTCTTTATTGATGGAAGTCTCAAAGTACAGGCTCAAACCCTTATAGATTACAGCGATAGCAAGGTATGCAAGGAGCTCAGACAACACGAAACCGGCAAACGCCATCACCAGCAGCGGCGTGAGCAGCACGACCAGTTCCTTATAAACCCTCCGGCGGGATGTGCCATACAGGTTGCCGGTAACTGTTTTGGCAATCATGCGGAAATACAGTCCAACAGGGCCGCCTAGCGCTATCATCAACAATGACGTCATATAAACCACATCGATCACGGAATTGGGTTCATATGCGCCGTTGAACAGTGCGTAATAATAGAACAGATCAGTCAGGCAATACAGCACGATGCCACAGAGCAGCAGGTACAAATGAAACGCCAGGCGCCCGCTTTTCACCGACAAATACCAAATCGACAAAACAACCAATATCAGAATATCCGCGAATATGGAAACGGCGGAATACGGGCCATCCTGAAATACAATAGCTGCCATTGAAAAGCTTCTGCCAAAGAACAGTATCCAGACGATCAACAGACAGGCAAACGCAAACATCACCGCGTCCAGCATCAAACGGGCATGGTTCCATCCTCTGAACTGATTGGCGGTAAACAGTATGACGCTGGAGAGAATCAGTACATTGGGAAGTGCATACAGCGCTGTCACGACAGTATTGTCAGAAGGATCGATGCCAAGGCCCAGGTCGAGTACCGCCCAAATCACATCCGCCGTCATATATGATAAGAAAGCCAGCCCCAAAATCACCGCCATTACCTTGGCATAGCGCGATTCCGTTTTCAGCCACAGTAAAAGCATCATCAGCGCAGCCAGCAATGCGCCGACAGGAGACAGTATGTTGCCCATCCAAGCGGACTCCACAATGCCCGAATAAAGATACGCAGCAAGATATACGCCTGTTAAGCTCAAAAGCACAATCATCGTCGATTTCTTCAAGCCGGTTTCCCCTTATACTATGCCTGACCGCAAATGAAGCTCAATGCTTTTCGCAGTCTGTATATTCTATATCGGTCGTTTCTCCGGCGCTCATAACAGTTAAATCTGAATACAAAGCTGGGCACAATAAAAGGCCTGCCCGAATTGCGGCAGACCTTTTGATATACCTGCGTCACATTCTATTTGTGCTTAAACTGCACAATCATCTCATTGGTCAGGCTGATGCCGTCCGCCTCCACGTCAATATCCTTCCTGTGGATCCATTCAGCGGCTTCAAGCTCCGTTTCATCCAGTATAATCGTGTCAGAGCCGTCTAAGTCGCAATAAAATCCCATCAGCAGCGAGTCGGAAAAAGGCCAGGGCTGGCTTTTGTAATACCTGATGTTTTTCACACACACCCCAACCTCCTCCAGCACTTCCCGTCTCACCGTTTCCTCAATCGTCTCTCCGATTTCCGCAAATCCCGCCACCAGTGCGTACCTTTTGTATAACCTGCCTGTATATTTTGTCATCAGCAGCCTGTCCCCGTCCGTTACCCCCACAATCACCGCAGGCGAAAGTTTGGGATAGACCAGGTTGCCGCAGCGCTCACACCGCATCATGCGTTCTTTCTTATCATGGATCATCACAAAGCCGCACCGGCCGCAGTAACGGTTTTTGGAATACCAGCCATGCAGCTGGCAGGCCGTCGCCGCCGCAAACGCCATCGCTTTGGGCTTTTTGTAGCGGAATTCCATCATATCCCGGTATTCATAATCGCCGAAGGGCTCCATATCTCCGGCAAGGAAAAACCTGGTGTCGTCCACTGAAAACAGATATATATGCGCGTAGTCCCGCGGCGGGATTTCCTGAAACGCCGGGAAGGAAATGCCCGCATCCGTCTCTTTAACCAACACGGCATTGTCCCTGATGAAAATCATCCGGCTGTCGGCGTCCGGCACCTCCTGTCGAAACGAATTATCGTAAGCACTCGGCTGTATATCGTGCAGCATCATATCACCTATTGTATCAATTGTTTGCTCTCTATCAGTATACACTTGGTTTGGCCGCGTGTCCATTGGGTTCCGTGTGTTCAAAGCTTTCAGAATCAGCAACCCAGGTCCACTCGTCAGTGTTCGGTCACAACGCTTGGCAGGCTTGCATGAATACGCTGTTTGATATAATATGTATTCAGAATTCTTATTAATAAACACATTGTTTTCTAAAACGCACTAACAGAACAATGACCGCCTTCATGGCCGAAGCAACAGACCCACAGCCGCGGTACCCGCTGCCCACTGCGTTCAGGTACCCGACGTGCCGGTCTAACCGCAAATCAGCCGTGCGTATGTGTGACAAGCTCACTTTTTTCATCAATGCCGGTGTGCTAAGATAAACCAAATGAAAGGGGTGAAAAGCGATGAAACGTATGATCATAATCACCGCGCTTCTGTTACCTGCCTTGGCGCTGGCAGGCTGCGCGGTCAGTGATACATCTGATACGCCGCCAACAGCAGCGGCGACGGACAGCGTGGCTGTTGCCGAAAGCCCCGCCGCTACCGAAAGCGTGGCGCCCACAGCAAAACCCTTGGACACAGCCGCGCCTGCTGCAGATACCACCGCCGCCTACCAGGCGATTTCCCCCGAAGACGCGAGGGAGCTGATCGGCACGGAAGGCGTGGTGTTGCTGGATGTGCGCACGCAGGAGGAATACCAGGCGGGATACATTGAAGGCGCGCTGTTGCTGCCTTACGATGAGATTGCGCAGACCATCGACAAATTCGCCATCGACAAGGACGACACGATCATCGTGTATTGCCGTACCGGACGCCGCAGCGCCATCGCCGCAGAAGAGCTGATCGGCATGGGCTACACCAGCGTCTATGACATGGGCGGCATATATGACTGGCCGTATGAAATCGTAACCGAGGAGCGTTAACACAATACGAAAGGGACGGGGCCACATGGTTCTCCCGTCTCTTTTATTGTTAGCCATCGCTCACAGCGATGGTCACTCAGTCATCAAACCGCACCCCGCACAGGTTCTCACTGAGTTCAAACAATCTCTTCGCCGACACCATGTCCCTCGATCTTTTTGAGGATTTTGCCACTTTGCATTTGTAGAAGTATTGGCCTGACATGCCTGCTGCCAAATCGCTAGAGGCCAGATAAACGGCCGTGCGCGCCCCTTCCTCCGGCTTAAGGAAGAACGGCTTTAACAAGCGCACAATCCCTTTTCCATATTGTGTATCTCGGTCTATGCCCATTTGTGTGGCGACCGCGCCCGGGTGTGCGGCGTTAACGGTTACCGGAATCCCTTTTTCCTTCAGCCGCCTGTCCAGCTCTCTGACGAACAACAGATTGGCCAGCTTCGACTGCCCATAGGCTTTGATAACACTATACTTTTTCAGATTGAAGTCGTTGAAGTGGATTCTGCCGACTTTATGCGCACCTGAACCCACCACCACAATTCTGCCGGCGGAAGCCTTTTTCAACAAGTCCAGCAGCAGCAGCGTGAGCATGAAATGTCCGATATGGTTGACGCCGAATTGAAGCTCCAGGCCGTCCTGCGTCTCCTGCCTGTCCGGCGTAATCACTCCGGCATTGTTGATCAGCACATCCAAATGGGCGTATTCAGACCGAAAGCTTTTTGCAAACTCTCTGATGCTGTTCATGCTCGCCAGATCGCAAAGCATCAACCGCACATCCCTGCCGGGCTGCTGCATGATGTCATGCCATGCCTGCTTCCCCCGCGCTTCACTGCGGCAAAGCATGATCACCGTTGCGCCCATGTCAGCCAGCTTGGCCACCGTCGCCTTGCCCGTCCCGGAGTTTGCACCCGTCACCAGCACAATCTTATCCTTCATCTGCGCCCTGCTTTCAATCACTCGCTATATTGATACAATCATCATATATCATCCGGGCACATCTTAAAAGACTTAACTATACTGCCGCAAAAAACAGACCAATGCGCGGCGGTCTAGGCTGTGAATATGTATTTTACTTATTTCCCTTGTTCGTTATGAAAGCCAGCCGTGCTGGCTGCCGTATTCGGGCTACACGGACGTGTTTTCCACCAGCGTAGTAATTTTCATAATGATGTAGCCTCCCCAGTAAAGCCAAAGCACTGCAACCATCCTTTATGGTATTTGCTCTTGTAATAATAGAGTCGAACTATAGATCAGGATAATTGCATTCCATTTTACCCACATATTCTGCCCAACCCAAATTCTCTTTTTTATCTCTTTGGGTCAAATAGTACAAATATTTATATAAATATCGCATATCTTCTTTACCTGAATATCCTCTTTTATAAAGATAGAATATTAACTCATAAGGCTGCAAAGAAGAAAGTGAATCCAAAGACGTTTTGAGTTTCTCTGCTTCATTTATCAATTGGATTGCTTTTGAATCTCGTCCAGCAAAATATATTAACCCTTTTGCTACTATATACGCTAATGATTTTACCTCACCCCTGTCGTCTTTATTATCAAGCGCAGGATTATAGCAGGTAAACGGGGCTATTCTTGATTCAATTGTATTACGGATAGCCATCTCATTCAGAGAAAGCTCACAGTCCCTATGCAAACATAACTTTGGAGGGTTTGAGTTTATCGCATTATTAACAATATCCTTTAAAGCTTGTCCAATAACTTCTTCAAATACCGCTTCGTGTATTGCAATATTTGGAAACGCTAAAAATAATGGTTGTATCCAATTCCTAT
>CAZNVX010000111.1:3684-8574 GCA_964576225.1 uncultured Christensenellaceae bacterium | reverse complement strand
GAATCGTTGAAAAGCGTTCCGCCAAAACCAGAAAGACCTTTTACGGCTGCGAGGGTTATCCGGAATGTGATTTTGTTTCGTGGGATATGCCGATTGCCGAAAAGTGCGAGGCATGCGGGTCGATGATGGTGCTGCGGCGTATGTCGGGCGGCAGCAGCTACAAGAAATGCGCCAACCCAGACTGCAGCAAAAATCAGAAGCGAAAATCGAATGGAAACGCAGAATAGCATAGCCGTGATCGGCGCGGGGCTGGCGGGCTGCGAAGCGGCCTGGCAGTTGGCGCAGCGCGGCGTGCGCGTTCGGCTATATGAGCAGAAGCCGCACAGAAAATCTCCCGCGCACAAGTCGGATGCATTTGCCGAGCTTGTGTGTTCCAATTCGCTGCGGGCTGACGGTCTTGAGAGCGCTGTGGGCCTTTTAAAGCAGGAGATGCGCGAGCTTGATTCGCTCGTCATACAGGCGGCAGATACAACGCGTGTGCCCGCGGGCGGCGCGCTGGCGGTGGACCGAAATGCGTTCTCAGGATATATCACACGCGCGCTTGAGAATCATGAATCTGTGGAGATCATTCGCAAAGAAGTCACAGCGCTGCCGGAGAAAGGCCTTGTGATCGCGGCGCCGGGCCCGCTGGTGGAAGGTGCGCTGGCTCAGAGCATTGAAACCATTTCGGATGGTTTTTTGTCGTTTTTCGATGCGGCGGCACCCATCGTGACGGCGGAGTCAATCGACATGACAAAGGTTTTCTTCGCGTCGCGGTATGGCAAGGGCAGCGGCGATGATTACTTGAACTGCCCGATGGACGCGGCACAGTATCATGCTTTCTGGAATGCGCTGACAACGGCCGAAACGGCTCAGCTGCACGGCTTTGAGGATCAAAAGGTGTTTGAGGGCTGTATGCCGGTGGAGACGATGGCGCGGCGCGGTGTGGAAACGCTGCGTTTCGGGCCCTTAAAGCCGGTGGGGCTGACCGCGCCGGACGGGACGAAACCGTATGCCGTGGTTCAGTTGCGGCGTGAGGACAACGAAGGGCGGCTGTATAACTTAGTCGGTTTTCAGACGCATTTAAAGTTTGGCGAGCAGCGGCGCGTGTTTGGTATGATCCCGGGGCTGGAACGCGCGGAATTTGAACGATATGGCGTGATGCACAGGAACGCTTTTCTTGACAGCCCGAAGGTAATCAGCCGGTATTTTGAATGCAAAACACGCCCGGGGCTGTTCTTCGCGGGGCAGATCACCGGTGTTGAGGGCTATGTGGAGAGCGCGGCATCCGGCCTTTTGGCGGCGCTGTGCGCTGCGTGTGATATGCTGGGACAACCCCGGCCAAAGCTTTCACGTGATACGGCAATGGGGGCGCTGGCGGCTTATGTGTCCGGCTATGCCGGGGCGGATTTCCAGCCCATGAATATTACGTATGGTTTGATCAATACAATAGAAGCGAAGGCCAGAGGACGGGACAAAAAGCGATTGGTTTCAGAGCGGGCGCTGAGCGAGATTCGGCGTTTTGCGGCTGTGAGCAAAGGAGAAAAAACATGATGGAAGCCACAACAATCGTCGCGGTGCGGCGGAACGGCAAATGTGCGGTGGCGGGTGACGGTCAGGTCACGTTCGGGCAGAATACCATATTAAAGCACAACGCCAAAAAGGTACGGCGGCTGTATGGCGGCAAGGTTGTCGTTGGCTTTGCCGGCTCGGTAGCGGACGCGTTCACGCTGTGCGAACGGTTTGAAGCCAAGCTGGAGCAGTACAGCGGCAGTCTGCAGCGGGCGGCGGTGGAGCTGGCGCAGGAATGGCGGAGCGACAAAATACTGCGCAAGCTGGAGGCAATGCTGATTGCGGCGGACAAGGATGAGCTGCTGGTCGTATCGGGCGGCGGCGAAGTAATCCTGCCGGATGATGAAATCGCTGCCATCGGCTCGGGCGGTATGTACGCCATGGCTGCGGCCAAGGCTTTAAAAGAAAACACTGAGCTTTCGGCGCTGGATATCGCGACCAAGGCCATCACGATCGCCGGGCAGATATGCGTGTTCACCAACGACCGCATCACGGTGGAGGAGGTTTAGTATGTCCCATCTGACACCCAAACAGATCGTCGAAGAGCTGGATAAATACATTATTGGCCAGGATAAAGCCAAAAAGGCGGTGGCCATCGCGCTGCGCAACCGTTACCGCCGTCAGCGGCTAGAGCAGGAGATGCAGGACGAGATCACGCCCAAAAACATCATCATGGTGGGGCCCACGGGCGTGGGCAAAACGGAGATTGCCCGCAGGCTGGCCCGGCTGATGAACGCGCCGTTCGTGAAGGTGGAGGCCACCAAGTTTACCGAGGTGGGCTATGTGGGTCGTGATGTGGAATCGATGATCCGCGATTTGGTGGAGGCGTCTATCCGAATGGTGAAGGCGTCGAGGCGCGAGTCGGTGATGGCCAAGGCCGAGCGGATGGCTGAAGAACGCCTGGCCGACGTCTTAGAGCCGATGCCCAAAAAGCCCGCGGCCGCCAATCCTTTTCAGGCGCTGCTGGGGCAGGGGCAGAGCGTGCCAACTGAGACGCCTGAGGAGAAACAGCGGCGCATGACGAAACGGGAGGAAACGCTGGCCATGCTGCGCGCCGGTAAGCTGGAAGACATGATGATTGAGGTTGAGGTGGAGGACAACGCCGCCATCGGCATTGAGATTGCCGGCCTGGGGAGCGATATCAATCTTGGAGATATGTTCGGCGGCCTGCTGCCCAAAAAGACCAAGAAGCGCCGCGTCACAGTGGCGGAAGCGCGCAAGCTGTTCACGCAGGAGGAAGCCGATAAGCTGATCGACATGGATGAGGTGACCAATACCGCGGTGGAACGCGCCGAGCAGGACGGCATCATCTTTCTCGACGAGATTGACAAAATCGCAGGCAAGAACATGGGCGCCGGGCCGGATATTTCCCGCGAGGGCGTGCAGCGCGACATACTGCCCATCGTGGAGGGCAGCACCGTGGTGACCAAGTACGGCCCTGTCAAGACCGACTATATGCTGTTTATCGCGGCGGGCGCGTTCCATGTGGCGAAGATTTCCGATTTGATTCCGGAGCTGCAGGGGCGTTTCCCGATCAAGGTGGAACTGCAAAGCCTCTCGTGCGGCGATTTGCAGCGTATATTAACACAGCCCAAAAACGCGCTGATCAAGCAGTATCAGGCCTTGCTGGAGGCCGACAATGTGCGTCTGGAATTCAAGGAGGACGCCATCGAAGCCATTGCCAAATATGCCGAGATGGTGAACGAGACGTCTGAGAATATCGGCGCGCGGCGCCTGCATACCGTGATCGAAACGCTGCTGGAGGATATTTCCTATAACGCAGGCGGCAATCATCCGGTGATCGACCTTGTGATTGACGCAGCGTACGTCAAAGAGCATCTCGCAGGCCAGATCAAGGACGCCGGCCTGCAAAAATATATACTTTAGAGTTTGTTGATCAATGAGGGGCTTTTCAGATAATGGATGGCTCCTTTTTTATTGACTGGTACTCCGGCAGCTGCTTCATCCCGGGCCTTTAAATCGATTATGGAGCGATTCCAAACCATATAATGGAACTTTACCTTACTCTCTTTCGTCTGACTTTTATCAGCGCAAAGGAGACATGTCTTCATGAAGCAAATATCATGTCTGGCAATACTGCTTTTCTGTTTTCTCATTGCAGGGTGCGCATATGGCGAAGCGCCCCAAGAATTATATGCTGCACCAAATACGCCTGACACTGAGCGCACGACACCGTCTGACATTTCGGAGGAGCCAGTCGTCAGCGTGGTTCCCGACGGGTTTATCAAGAACGAAGCCGGCGCAACGGATGTGGAGGTATCCGCCATATACGCGGCTGAAAACAGCAGCTATGATATTGAATCCATTTCTCAACAGGGCATTTATTTATATATATATGCCAGGCAGGACTGGCATGACGGCGCGCTGGTGCTGGCGGGCGTGTCTCCCATGGGTCAGATTGCGGCCGAGCTCTATTATATCATCGGCAGCGATGTGGTGATGCGCACAAGCGATTCGGATATCTGGAGCATCAACTATACCCATTATCAGGGGGAAACCATCGTTTTCGGAAAGTCTTTTGCGTGGGTCAACGGGCCGCTGGCCACTGACGAAGTGAGAGCGGAGTATTGGAATGGTGATATTGTGACAGTTCCAATGAAGTATGTCCCCAATGATGAGCAGGAAATCACACGTGGTTTTATCTGTGTTACACCCTCCATCACATGGCTTAAATCACTTAATATTGCGGCAAATGGCAAAGCGGTGGCGGATGACGGCAGCGACCAATTTCTTAATGATCCTTCAAACCAGCCATGGTACGGCGAAGCGGAGAGCATCCGCAACCGCACGCGCTACGTATGGACGTCAGACGCATGGCCTGAAGGCAAAACAAGTGTCATCGATTTCTATGGCGGCACGCCGGCAGTCACGTTCCACTCGCCATATGAACAAGAATCCACAGCGACCATTCCGCTCGAATATTGGCCGGGTTGCCCCGCTCACGAGGGTATATCACCGGATATTTGGCACAGCAACAACGGCTTGCATGCAATGATGGAGGTCATGGCGGGAAGCCGCATTACCGCAGACGTGATCGCTGTATCCGACAGCTTTGATTCCAGCCGAAAGGTGTCGGATTTGTCCGTATCTGAGGTATACTGGGTCGACTTGGCAATCAAAGATGATGAAAAATGTATCAGCAAAGGTGAACCCGTCTGCCCGGCTGAGAAAGGGTTTTATGTGCTCATTGTGGCGACGGATTACGGTATGTTTTACCGTCCGGTGAAAGTGGTGTGATCCTCTGTCATCGAAAACTGCTTGAGGATAGGTGGCCGACGCAGCGTATGTCAAAGAGCATCTTTTGGCCAGATCAATGAC
>CAZNVX010000111.1:3307-3674 GCA_964576225.1 uncultured Christensenellaceae bacterium | reverse complement strand
TGCAAAAATACATACTGTAGAATAGTCAAATCGCGCGTTGCGCATAATAATGCTATCCTTTTTTTCGCGGGAGAGCATATTTATGAAAGCAATCGTAATGGCCGGCGGAGAGGGCACACGCCTTCGTCCGCTCACGTGCGCCGTTCCCAAGCCCATGGTGACCCTGCTCGACAAACCAATGCTTGAGTATACCACTGAACACCTTTTACAACACGGCATATCCGAGATGGCGTTGACACTCGGGTATCTGCCGTCCGTCGTCACCGACTGGTTTGAAGAGAGAAAACAGCCGGGTATTCGCGTGGAGTTTTTTATCGAGGACATACCGCTTGGCACGGCAGGCAGCGTCAAGAACGCGGCCTCGTTT
>CAZNVX010000111.1:0-3297 GCA_964576225.1 uncultured Christensenellaceae bacterium | reverse complement strand
GGACGATACGTTTGTGATCATCAGCGGCGACGCGCTGACGGATATAGACTTGACTGCGGCGGTTCAGGCGCACAAGGCGGGCGGTGCCAAGGCGACGATTGTGCTCAAGCGCATGGGCAACCCGCTCGAATACGGCGTGGTGATCGCGGCGGACGACGGCGGTGTGGAACGGTTTGTGGAAAAGCCGGGCTGGGAAGATGTGTTTTCGGATACCGTGAACACCGGTATTTATGTGCTGGAGCCCGAGGTGCTTGACCTGATACCCAAGGGAACGTCGTTCGATTTTGCCAAAAATCTGTTTCCGCTGATGATGAGCAAGGGGCTGCCGATATACGGTCATGTGACGGACGGTTACTGGTGTGATGTGGGCAACATTGAAAGCTATATCCGAGCGCACGAAGATATACTAAAGGGCGCGGTCAAGGCCGTAATTGCCGGCCACAATGCAGGCGGCATCTGGGTGGGTGATGGTGCTGTGATCAGCAACTCCGCGCTGATCCAGTCTCCCGGCTTCATAGGGGACGGCGCGAAGATCGGCGACGGTGCAAAGATCGGGCGATATTCCTGCGTGGGTGCGGGTGCGCGCGTGGGTGCTTATGCCAACTTGAAACGCTGCGTGCTGCATGCGGGTGCGCACATCGGGCGGCATGCCAAGCTGTCGGGCTGTGTGGTCGCGGCGGACAGCGGCGTCGGAGAGCGGTGCAGCGTGTATGAGGGCGCTGTCGTCGGGGAACGATGCCTGCTGTTTGGCGAGAGCCGGGTGTCCCCAAGGGTGCGGATATGGCCGGAGAAGCAGATATCCGCCGGCGCAGTGGTGGGCGAAAACCTTGTGTGGGGCCACGGTGAGCGCACGGGGTTTATTGGAAGAACTGGTTTCGTGGGCGATGTGGGTGTGGATTTGACGCCGCTGCGGCTGGCAAAGATTTTCGGGGCGGTGGCCGAATACATGTCCGGCAGACGTGTGGCGGTGTGCACAGACGGCTCGGCGCTGTGCGGCGCGGCACTGAAACAGGCGGCGGGCATGATGACGATGAGCGGTGTGGATGTGCTGACGATGGCCGGTGTGCTGCGGCCGGTATGCGCGCTGATGGCTCAAACGCTGGACGCGGGACTGTGTGTGATGCTGCATGCCCATAAGAACAAGCTTTATGTGGACCTGTTTGAACCTGAGTTATTTATGCTGTCCAAGCAGGCACGCAAGAAGATAGAGGAAAAGTATTTTGCCCAGGGCGAACGGCTGGCCAACAACAATACGGGCAAGCAGACATGGGTGGACTTGGCAGACAGCTTTTATCTGAGCGCTGTGGCGCAAAAGATTGACTGGAGTGCGGTGAAAACCGCGAAGCTGTCTGTGCTGGTGGCGGGGGGCCGGGATGCGGATGCGTTTGCCGTAAGGGCGCTTGAGGCCTGCGGCATCCACGTGAAACGGTCTGCCGGGTCGGCCATTGCGGCCGCCTTGCGCAATGAAGCCGCGGCTTTTGGCGTGCGCATGGCCAAAAACGGCCAGATCGGCGCCCTGCACCTGCCGGACGGGCGCATCCTTGGGTCGGAGGAATGCCGCACGCTTGCCTATTATCTGGTGATGAACAGCCTTTCGGGCAGCGAGATCAGCCTGCCGACCGGCGTGACGCGCGGCGTCGTGACGATAGCGGATATAATGGGCTTCACATATTCGTTCGCGTCCGAAGAGGCGGCCGCGGCGTCGCTGGCGCCCGACGCGCGGCGTGTGCTGTTCGACGGTGTGTTTATGCTGTGCCGTTTTGCGGAGCATCTGGCGCACACAGGGCTGTCGGTGAATGAGATCGCCAACATGATCGAACCGCCGCACATCAAAGTGAAGGCGGTGGGCTGCGACTGGGAGGATATCGGCCGTGTGATTGGCGGTGTATACGCTCAGGGGGGCGCAACAGCCAGCGAAGGTCTGCGTCTGGACGTGGCCGGCGGCTTCGGCTACATCTGTCCGCACGCGACACGCCCCACGATACTGATACGCACTGAGGGCGACACCGAGGAGTTTGCCGCGGAGCTGTGCGAGAGGTACACCGACATGGTGCGGCGGATACTGAAGAAACCTCTGGATGGGGCAGATACAGCGCAGGAGGAGCAGGAGTAATAATAATATCGAATCAAATTCACAGCCGTCAGCCCATACATTCCGGACGGCTGTTTTTCTTTAGCTATGCATAACAAATATTTTCCAATTAAAATAAAATTACCATCCGAAAAATAATTCGATAGATGAAAAGCATTTTAATCAATGCACAGCAACATATAGGGCAGACTCTACTACCGAAACAATACGTGATACGGATCATTCAGTCCATGACTGCAGATTAGAGCTTTTCGATTCATACGGGAATTGCGTCAGCATTTCCCTGATGGGTTTCCAAAGGGCGCACCCTTTGGCGGGGGTGTGGGGGCAGCGTCCCCATGGTCTTTTATTTTGCGAAAGCCTTTTTCATGTGCGCGCTCACCTCACGGGCAAGCACCAGCTCCTCGTTCGCAGGGATCACCACGACGGTGACGCGCGAGCCCGGGGCGGAGATGACCGTCTCGTCGCCGCGGCAGCCGTCGTTCTTATTCTCGTCCAGCACAATGCCCATGTGCGCTAGGGGATCACAGACCAAACGACGCACCAGCGCGGAGTTCTCGCCGATGCCGCCCGTGAAAGCCAGAAGGTCAAGCCCGCCCAGCTGCGCGTAGTAGCTGCCGATGTAGGAGCGGATGCCGTGACAGTATACATCGATGGCGAGCTGCGCCTGAGCGTTGCCTGCTGCCGCCGCGTCCTGGATATCGCGCAGATCACCCGAAACGCCGGAGATGCCCATCAGACCGCCTTTTTTCACAAGCCCGTCCCACACGTCATCCAGCGTCAAGCCGCATTTTTGCAGGAAAATCGGAACGAACGGATCCAGGTCACCCGTCCGGGTGCCGTGCTGGATGCCTGTCTGCAGCGAGAACCCAAAGCTGTTGTTCTGGGATCGCCCGTCCTTGATCGCGCAGATGGAACCGCTGCCGCCGAGATGGCACGATATCACATGCCGCGGGTTGCCGTATTGGCTCGCCGTCTCAGAGACGAAACGGTGCGACGCGCCGTGATAACCATATCGCCGGATGCCGTGGGTCTGCGTCCACTCGTACGGGATGCCGTAAACACACGCCTCCTTTGGGATGGTGCGGTGGAAGAACGGCTCGAATACGCCCACCATCGGCATATCGGGCAGCAGCGCCTTAAAAGCGCGGATGGCTTCGAGGTACGCGCTGTTGTGCACCGGCGCGATGTTCATGTAGTCCTCA
>CAZNVX010000110.1:0-8632 GCA_964576225.1 uncultured Christensenellaceae bacterium | reverse complement strand
GTGCCTCTCGCGCGGGCGTATCTGCACCTCAAACGGCCGGCCGTCACGCCCCAAAACCGTGGTGTGGATGGACTGATACATGTTCTGTTTGGGCACTGCGATATAGTCCTTGAACCGCCCGGGTATGGGCTTCCACACGGTGTGCACCGTGCCCAGCACCGCATAACAATCCCGTACTGACCTGACGATGATGCGCACCGCTATCAAGTCGTACACCTCGTCAAACGTTTTGTGTTTTTTGTGTATCTTGGTATATATGCTGTATATATGCTTGGGGCGCCCTTCCACCTCAGCCTCCACCCGTATCTTCTTTAAATGCTTTTTGATCTCATCTACCACCGCCGCAATGTATTCCCGGCGCTCCGCGCGCGTGTCGGTCAGCTTGGAGGCAATTTCATAATAGGCTTTATCGTCAAGAAATTTGAGCGCCAGATCCTCCAGTTCCCACTTGATCGCGTTGATACCGAGGCGATGCGCCAGCGGGGCATAAATCTCCAGTGTCTCCTTTGCTTTCTCAATGCGCTTGCCTTCGGCCTGGTATCGCAGCGTGCGCATGTTATGCAGCCGGTCAGCCAGCTTTACAAGTATCACACGGATATCATTGGCCATGGCGAGGAACATTTTGCGCAGGTACTCGGCCTGATGCTCTTCCTTGGATGTAAAATCCACCTTGCCGACCTTTGTCACGCCGTCCACCAGTTGGGCGATCTCTGTGCCGAAATCTGATTGAATCTGCCCCAGTGTCACCGTGGTATCTTCAACGATATCGTGAAACAGACCGGCCACCACCGTGGGTATATCAAGCCCCAAATCCACAAGTATATCAGCCACTTCGCGCGGGTGCATAAAGAAAGGGTCGCCTGACAGGCGCATTTGCCCTTCGTGCGCCTTTTCCGCGAACAAATAAGCCTTTTCAAAAAAGGCTGCGTCCTCGGCGCTGTACCTGTCTCGCACTTTCTCGGTCAGCGTCTGCGCGCTCCGCCGCTTGTCATCCATTAATTAATGCCTCAAAACTCCCATAGCAGGCGCTCTCGCTTAAGCTTTTGCGCGGCCCGCCAGATTTTAATGCCAGTATTTTACCACTTTTATCGCTATTGAGCAACTCAAGCTCCCCAAACACCCGTATCACAAAAGCTCCCTTTGCGTGGTCGATACCCAGTTGTGCCGGGATTTCGTGCGGCCGGCGCGGCTTTTTCGCCAGCAGCGACTCCAATCGGCGATACAACGCAAGCAGTTCTTCCCGCCCGGCAAAAGCCCGTACCGCGCTGAGGCGGTATTCATTTCTCAGCAAGCCGTCAAAAAATGCAGGCGGGGCCGCCACCCCGATATGTATCACACGCGGATGCCCGGGAACCGCGCCGCATGAAACGCAGTTGCCCGCTGTAAACGCTTTACGGTCCCACAAACAAAGCGTTCCGTCGCGCAGCGCCTGTCTGACCGGCGGCAATGCCAGCAACCGCCGCAGCGCAGGCTCGGTGCATGCGGACAGGCACAGCCCAAATTGGCTGATGGACAGAGCCTCGCCGACAAGCTGCTCAAAGCCGCGCGCATCTGTCTCCGCAGCGCCTTCCGTGATCAGCCGCGTCACCTCGTCCAGCAGGCCGTTGTCCAGCCGGCGTGCATTATCATCAATAAAGCTCTGCAGCAGCACCTCATCAAACCGGGGAGCCAAATCGCGGATGATCAGCTGGGGGCGTCCCGAGAAGCTGTCCATCCCGGCCTCACACAGGAAATCTGCACGCCCCGGCAGCAGCGCGTGCGCATCGGCATAACCAAAACACACCGCATCCTGCGTGACGCCGTTCTGCCGGATGGAGAGCTTCAGGTGCGTTTTGTCCCGTCCGACAAAACGGGGAGCATGAATCGCGGCATCTTTCACAGCCAGCGCCGGCTGCTCATTTTCTGGCCCGAATGGCTCGAGACGGCGCAGATCCTCCACGAAACGGCGCGTCAGATCCTTCGTGCCCAGCTCGATATCATATGCCTTTTTGGGAACAAACACCGCCTCGTCATAATGCGTGTGAATATAATCGCATACGTCGTGGCGCAGCCCGTCCAACACAGCCGGGTTGATCGTCAACCCGGCCGCCTGCGCATGGCCGCCAAACTTTTCATGGCGGTCGCTAAACGCGCCCAGCACCTCGTACATATTGATGCCGCTGATGCTCCGTGCCGAGCCGATCAAACTTCCCTCGCCGCCGAACAACACGCAGGGCCGCGTGTATTTCTCGGCGATTTTGGCCGCCGCGATACCGATCACGCCCGCATTCCATCCCGCGTCGGCCAGCAGTATCGCCGGGTCGGTTTGATACCCGTTTTGGGATATCATCCGCTCGGCGCCGCTCAGGATGTCGCACACCTCCTGCCGCCGCTTGTCGTTGAGCGCGCACAGACGCGTCACGCTCTGCTTCAAACCGGGGTCTGGCTTTTGCGCGGCCAGGATGTCAATGGCCGCTTGCGCGGTGTCCATGCGTCCAGCCGCATTGATCCGGGGCCCAAGCCCGAATCCGATGCCATAGGACGATATGTCAGGCAGGCTGATGCCCGCAGCCTGTGCGAGGGCTGATAACCCGGCGGAAGGATTCTTGCGCAGCTTTTTGAGCCCCATATGTGCAATCACGCGGTTTTCTCCGAGCAGCGGCACGATGTCGGTAATGGTGCCGATCGCGATCAGGTCAACATAGCGCATCGCCTCCGCCTGTGACGACAGCGCGTGGATCAGCTTGAACGCAATACCGCAGCCGGCCAGATGCGGATACGGATATCGGCTGTCCGGACGTTTGGCGTTGACGATGCAGGGCGTGTTCGGCAGCTGTTCACCGCACTCATGATGATCGGTGATGATCACGTCCACACCAAGGCTGCGTGCCAGCGCCGTTTCCTCCACATTGGTGATGCCGCAGTCCACCGTGATGATCAGCGTCCCCCCTGATGCGGCAATCTGTTCCACCGCGCCGGCGGACAGTCCGTAACCCTCACGATGGCGGTTCGGCGTCATAATGTCCACCTGCGCCCCCGCGCCGCGCAGATGCAGATAGAGCGCACACCCGCCGCAGGTGCCGTCGGCGTCATAGTCACAGAATACCGTGATGCGCTCATGCCGCTCAACAGCCGCTTTGATGCGCGATACGGCCACTGCCATATCGGGCAGCGCCAAGGGATCCAGCAGCTGCTCAGGGCCCGGGTGCAAAAACCTCTTTGCAGCCTCGGGAGAGTTGATCCCGCGCGCGCAAAGAAGCGCCGCCACGGGCGCCATCAGGCCTGTCGCTTCCTGTATCTGCCGCACCAATTGCGGGACGCAAATCGTTTTTTCTGTTTCAATAAATCTAAGCACGCTGCTCCTATTATAGAATCAGGATTTGAAAAGCCTCCCCCGAAACCAGGAAAGGCTTTTGATTCTACGCCATGATGTCCTTGATCAGGCTTTGGCTTTGGCTTTTTTCTTGCCGGCTGATTGACCAATGTTCTTTTTATGCCGGTTCTGTTTCCATTCCACAAGCTTCACCCACAACGGACTTGCGATGAATATGGATGAATATGTGCCGGAAATCAGCCCGATCATGATGGGCAGCGCGAATTCCTTGATGGACGGCACCCCCAGTATAAACAGAGCCAGTATCGTAATGAGCGTGGTGAGCGAGGTGTTGATGGTTCGCGGCAGCGTTTCCTGTATGCTGTGGTCCGCAATCTCCATGCGCGACAACGATTTTCCACCCAGCTTCTTGTTGTTTTCACGAATGCGGTCAAACACCACGATGGTATCGTTGATCGAGTAACCGACGATGGTGAGGCACGCAGCAATGTACGAGCTGTTGATCTGCACCCGCAGAATGCACACGATCGCCGTCATGATCAGCACGTCGTGCACCAGCGCCACCACGGCGGCAATGCCTGAGAAAAGCTCAAAGCGAATCCAGATATATATCAGCATCAGCGCGGATGCGATCAGGATCGACAGGAACGCATTGGTAATGATATCGTTGGTCGTCGCACCGCCCACGCTCTCGATTTCTCCGCCCACCGCACCGGGGTATGTTTCGGCCAGCGTGAGAATCAGGGCTTCGCGGAACTGCGCGTCGTCCACATCATCGGGCAGTTCCTGCATGCGGATAACCGCCTGAGTGCCCTCCGAGCGGACAATCTGCGTGGCAGCCGGGTCGATGCCGTTGGCCGTCAATGCCTCGTTGACCACTTCCAGGTCGTAAGTCTCACCCATGTCGATGGTGAGTATGCTGCCGCCGGTAAAGTCGATGCCCAGGTTCAAACCGCCGGATATCAACCCCACAATCAGACCCGCGAGGACGATGGCGCATGACAGCATCAGAAAATACTTTCTCTTGTTTAATAACAGCATGCTACTCACCTCCTTTCACGGCAGCGGGTGCCGGCATCTTTCGTATCGAGTACAGCTTAATGTTTTTGATATTCAGAGCGATAGCCAGCTTCATCAACGCACGCGTGATCACCAGTGCGGCAAACATCGACACCACAATGCTCAATATCAGCGTGTATCCGAAGCCCTTGACGGGGCCCACGCCATACACCGCGATGACGATGGCCGCGATAACCGTGGTGATGTTTGAGTCGATGATGGTGCTCATGGCCTTATGGAAACCGGCGTTGAGCGAAGCCCGCAGTGTCTTGCCGGTGGAGAGTTCCTCCTTGAACCGTTCGAAGATGATGACGTTGGCGTCCACCGCCATGCCGACGCCGAGTATGATACCCGCAATGCCGGGCAGCGTCAGCTGTATTGCCTGTATCGCCGCCAGCAAAAACAGTACCAGAAACATGTAGACACACAGCGTGATCACGGCCATCAGGCCGGGAAGCCGGTAATAGACCAGCATAAACAGGAACAGCACACAGATACCGATCAGCCCGGCCAGCATGCTGCTCGACAGCGCGTCCTCACCCAGTGAGGCGCTGATGGTGCGCAGCTCAATTTCCTCAAGATTAAGCGGCAGCGCGCCTGACGCAATGCCCACGGCCAGGTTTTCCGCCACTTCCCTGGTGAACCCGCCGGCGGCTCCGCCCGAGATGTACGCGCTTCCGCCGTAAATGGGCGCTTTGGGCACAGGGCTGGAGATCGTAAAGCCATCCACCACGATATCAATGCCCTGATTGAGGGCATACGCCTCCGCGGTAATATCGCCGAAGATTTTGCCCCCTTCGCTGTCAAACTCAAGCTCCACCACAATCTCATTCGACTCCGTCAGCACGGCGGCCCGCGCCGATTTTACCATATCGCCCGTGATCCGCGTCACGCCGCTGACATCCTTAAACTCCAGCACAGCCGGCTTGCCTATCGCAGCGAAAACGGCTGCCTGATCCTCGTCCTTGCTGGGAATCTCGACACGGATGCGGTCGCTTCCCTGCGCCACCACCGTCGCCTCGGTGTATCCCTTGTCATCCAGCCGGTTTCGAAGCACGCCCATCGTGGTATAGAACTTTCCGGCAAATTCATCGTCGGAGAGATCGCCCTGCTGCGCTTCGTAAACCACATAGCCGCCACCCGTCAGATCAAGCCCCAGGTTGACTTTCTCAGGGAATGGCCCTATTTTATAAATCCCCAGCTGCACACCCACGAGACCGACATATGCTGCAGCGCTGAAAATCACGACAATGATGATCAGCCATATGATGCTGCGTTTTCTCATATCTAAACCGTTTCCTCCTTAGCGGATAATTGCCCGGCACTCCTCAAATTACCTGCCGGAACGTCGGCCTGCAGCAAGCTCATAAAACGGCCGCGCCGGATGGGTATTTGAGAAAAAACTCATTTCATTATATACGTGAGATTGCGTTTCGTCAACGGCGGGCGGCATCAATCAAACAAGCTCAGCTGATTGCTTTTGAGCAGGCCGGCAAGGCAGCCGTTCTCGTCCAGCCTGGAGATGACGGCGCTGGAAATGCCCGAACGGTTTTTCAGATCTTCCACGGACAAAAACTCACCCTGCTCCCTGGCACGCACAATGCCCTTCGCCGCCGATTCGCCGGTGCCGCCCAGCGCCGTAAACGGCAGCCGCAGCCCCTCAGCCTCCACCACGCAGTGGGTCGCATCCGACTTATAAAGGTCACAGGGCAGAAAATCGATGCCGCGTTCAAACATCTCAAGCGCGACCTCGAGCACTGTCAGCTGCGCCTGCTCCAGCGCCGAAGCCGCCTTGCCCTGCGCTTCAATCGCGGCGATACGCTGACGCACCGTCTCACCGGAGTGCAGGTACTTGGCATCCAGATTATCTGCGCGCACAGAGAAGTATGTGGCGTAAAACGCCCTTGGGTGATGCACTTTAAAATAGGCGATGCGCAGCGACATCATCACATAGGCCACCGCGTGCGCCCGCGGAAACATGTATTTTATTTTCTTGCACGAGTCGATGAACCACTCGGGCACATCCAGCGCGCGCATGTCCTTCTCCCAGTCGGCCTTAAGCCCCTTGCCCTTGCGGACGGATTCCATGATATAGAACGCTTCGGTCGCATCCATACCGCGGCCCACGAGATAGTTCATGATATCATCACGCGTGCAGATCACCTCGCGCAGTGTGGCTGTTTTGCTCATCACCAATTCCTGCGCGTTGTTCAGCCACACGTCGGTACCGTGCGACAACCCGGCGATGCGAACCAGCTCTCCGATTGTGGTGGGCTGCGTGTCCACCAGCATCTGCCTGACAAACTTGGTGCCGAATTCAGGGATACCAAGGCTGCCCACCTGACAGCCGAGTATCTGCTCCGGTTCGATGCCCAGCGCCCGTGTGGATGAAAACAGCCGCAGCGTATCGGCGTCGTTGATGGGGACTTGCTTGGGCTCAATACCGGTTAATTCATGCAGCATGTACAGCGCCGTCGGGTCGTCGTGCCCCAGTATGTCCAGCTTCACCAGCCGGTCGTGCAGCGAGTTGAAGTTGTAGTGCGTCGTCACGCTGCCCGCGTTCGGGTCATTGGCCGGGTATTGCACGGGCGTAAACTCATGGATATCCCGGCCGGCCGGCAATATGACAAGGCCGCCGGGGTGTTGGCCCGTGGTGCGCTTGGTGCCTGAAACGCCTTTGGTCAGCCGGTCGATCTCGGCGCGACTCGCCACAATGTTCTTTTCCTGAAGATAGCCTTTCACAAAGCCGTAAGCCGTTTGCTCCTTGATGCTGCTGATGGTGCCGGCACGGAACACGCGCTCTTCTCCAAAATATTTAAGTATGAACCGGTGCGCCTCGGGCTGGTAGTCGCCCGAGAAATTCAGATCAATATCCGGCACCTTGTCCGCATTGATGCCGAGAAATGTCGCAAACGGTATATCATACCCGTCCCGCCCGCAGTCGGTGCCGCAGCGCGGACAGGCCTTGGGCGGCAGATCGGGCCCGCAGGCGTAAACCGCGGTGTCCACCTCAAAGCTATGCCAACAGCAGTTCGGGCAGACATAATGCGGCGGCAGCCCGTTCACCTCGGTGATGCCCGCCATCGTGGCCGCCAGCGACGACCCGACGCTGCCGCGCGACCCCACCAGATAGCCGTCCTCCAGTGAATGGCGCACCAGTTCATAGGCGATGTAATAGAGCACAGCGTAGCCATGCCGGATGATGTTGTCCAGTTCATAGCCGAGGCGCTTTTCAACGATTTCGGGCAGCGGATCGCCATACTGCCTGCGCGCATTCTCCCAGCACATTGTCTCTAAATCCTTGGCCGCATGCTCGATCACGGGCATCGCCGGTTCATCAGGCAGCAGCTGAATGCTTTGAACCTGTGCGGCTATCGCCCGCGTGTTGTCAATCACCACCTCGCGCGCTTTTTCCTTGCCAAGATAACCAAACTCAGCCAGCATCTCCGCCGTCGTTCTGTAATAGAGCGGCGCCTGATTGTCGGCGTCCGCAAACTTTTGCCCGTGCATCAGTATACGCCGGAAATACTCGTCCTGCGGCTCTATAAAATGCGCGTCGCATGTGGCCGCAACGGGAATCCCCAGCTCGTCACCCAGCTTCACGATGCGCCGCGTGATGTCGCGCACGCCCTCCATCGTTTTAAAGCGTCCCTCGCGCACCATAAACGCATTGTTGCCGTCCGGCTGTATTTCAAGATAATCGTAAAACCGGGCGATGTGCTTGAGCTCCCCGTCCGACGCATACCGCAGTATCGCCTGAATCAGCTCTCCCTGCTCGCACGCGCTCCCCACAATCAGCCCCTCCCGGTGCTGAATCAGCAGTGATTTTGGCACGCGCGGGCGGCGGTAAAAATGGCGGGTGTGTGACTCAGTGACCAGCTTGTAGAGGTTAAATAACCCGGTCGCGTTGCGGCACAGCAATATGATGTGGTTGGTCTGAATGGTCTTTTCATCAGCAAGTGTGCGCTCCGCCGGCCCATCGGCCGCGTCAAAGCACTTTTGCATCAGCTTGGCGGTGGCCATCGCATCATCCAGCGCGCGGTGGTGGCGCAGCTCAATGCCAAAATCCGCCGACAGCTTGCCAAGGCTGTACGATTTGTGTCCGGGAAATGACCGCTTGATCAGCCACAGCGTATCAAGACAGCTGTTTTCAAATGTGATGCCATTGTCCGCACCATGCTTTTCAATAAAGCTCATGTCAAAAGGCGCGTTGTGAGCAGCCAGCGGCTTATCGCCCGCAAATGCCTTAAACATGGTCAG
>CAZNVX010000109.1:0-8632 GCA_964576225.1 uncultured Christensenellaceae bacterium | reverse complement strand
CCATTGTCGTCACCGTCATGATGCCAAGCCCGCCCGCCTGAATCAGCAGCAATATCACAATCTGCCCAAACAGCGTAAACGTCGTGCCCGTATCCGTCACCACCAGGCCGGTCACGCAAACTGCCGAGGTGGACGTAAAAAAGGCATCCGTAACAGATACCCTTTGTCCCGGTTCCGTCGCGAACGGCAACAACAGCAGCAGGGCTCCTGCCACAATCAGGGCAAGAAATCCGATCACAATGATCTGCGCGGGGTGCAGCGTTTTTTTAATCTTTAAGCCCACTTGTTTCACCTTTAGCGCCCATTATAGCACACGGCTCTGTTATGTCAATATTCACAGGCTCACGGTATTTTGATAAACCGCGGCCGGTGGCTGTCAAACGCGCAGACATATCCAAATCCGATGCTTTTGAGCGTCTCAAGCGTCTGCGGCACGGCATGTCCCACCACGCTTTCAAAATGCGCGTCCGAGCCCACCGTGACGATCTCGCCGCCCAGCTCATAATAACGCCGGATGATCGCCGTCTCCGGCATCGTGGACGGCGTCATATACAACCCGTTGGTGTTCACCTCAAGCCCCTTGCCCCGCTGCACCAGCATGCGGAGTATTTCGTCGATGGCATCGTTATAATCGGTGTAGCGCATCAGCTTGTCTTCATACGGGCAGAACTTGGCGATATACCCAAGGTGTCCCAGCACGTCATAGAAATCACAGCTTTTGGCCGTTTCCACCGTCATGCGCATGTATTCGTCGTAGATCTCCCGCTGCGTGTGCCCCTGCCACACCTTTCCATTAAACGGATCGTCCCCGAACACGATATGCTGCGAACCGATCACAAAGTCAGACGGCTGCGCTTCAATCAGCGCCGCCATCCTGTCCATCGTCGCGGGATCGAGCCCGGCCTCTATGCCGCGGCGCAGCGTCAGCTCCGGAAAATCCCGCTGCGTCTGCTCAAAAGCGCGCGCATACGCGTCAAAATCGATGGAAAAATCGAGCTCGCCCGGCAGGTCTATGTCTATATGCTCCGCAAAGCCCAGCTCCATCACGCCCGCCTTTTGCGCCGCTGCCGCCATACTGGCCATCGTGACTTCACAATCGGCGGATATGCTGGTATGGATATGGTAATCGATCATGCGCGCCCTCTCGTGCCTTTAGCAAGCCGGCCTGTTTTTTGTCCCTGACAGCGTTCATTGTAATGGCATCGTTTGGCCTGTGTCAAGCCACTCCCGCCAACGATGTCAGCCGCCTTGTTTTTTGGTTTGTTGATGATTTGCTTGATATGTACCGCCGAACATATTATCATTAAAGCGCTGTGCCTTTATAAAGCGCCTTCAGCAATATCACGCAAAGGAAAAAATCATGAATATACAGGAAGAATCGCTTGCGGCCCACGAAGCCTGGAAAGGCAAAATCGAAGTCATCAGCACCGTCCCCGTCACCGACAGGCACGACCTGTCGGTGGCTTACACGCCGGGCGTGGCGGAGCCGTGCCTGAAGATCTCCGAGAATGTTGATCTGTCTTATACATATACGCGCCGCTGGAACCTCGTCGCGGTGGTGACGGACGGCACCGCGGTGCTGGGCCTGGGAGACATCGGCCCCGAGGCCGGCATGCCGGTGATGGAAGGCAAATGCGTGCTTTTCAAAACCTTCGGGGATGTGGACGCCTTCCCGCTGTGCATACGCAGCAAGGATGTGGACGAGATTGTCAGCACCGTGCGGCTGCTCGCCGGCAGCTTCGGCGGCATCAATCTGGAGGATATCTCCGCGCCGCGCTGTTTTGAGATCGAGCGGCGTCTCAAGGAATGCTGCGATATCCCGATATTCCACGACGATCAGCACGGCACCGCCGTGGTGGCGCTGGCCGCCATGATCAACGCACTGAAGCTGACCGGCCGGAAGCTCGGCGAGCTTTCCGTGGTGGTCAGCGGCGCGGGCGCTTCGGCGATTGCCGTCACGCGGCTGCTGATGGCCATGGGCCTTCGGGACGTGGTGCTGTGTGACCGTTCGGGCGCTATCTACGAAGGGCGCGGTAATCTGAACGCAGAAAAAGCCCTGATGGCGCAGATCTCCAACCGTCAGATGAAAAAAGGCCCGATTGCCGAGGTCATCAAAGGCGCCGATGTGTTCTTCGGCCTGTCCGCACCCGGCCTGGTCACGCCGCAGATGGTGCAAAGCATGGCGAAGGATCCCGTCCTTTTTGCGATGGCCAACCCCACGCCGGAAATCATGCCGGACGACGCCCGTGCAGCCGGCGCCGCCGTGATCGGCACCGGGCGCAGTGACTTTGCCAACCAGATCAACAACGTGCTGGCGTTCCCGGGCATCTTCCGCGGCGCGCTCGACGTGCGCGCATCCGATATCAACGACGCGATGAAGATTGCGGCGGCCTATGCCATCGCGGGTCTCGTGACAGAGAGCGAGCTGCACCCCGATTACATTATCCCCGCCCCGTTCGACCCGCGGGTGGGGCCGGCGGTCGCGCAGGCCGTCGCGGCTGCGGCCCGCGAATCGGGCGTGGCGCGCATATAACCGTTGATTAATCCTTGTTTCGCGGCTTTTTTGTTGCTATAATGGATAATCGCAAACAGACCATAAGGAGACGTAACCATTGAAAGCTTTAACGAGCGCACAGCTGCGCCAGATGTATCTTGATTTTTTCGCGTCCAAGAGCCACGCCATCATCCCGTCGGCGTCGCTGATTCCCGAAAACGACCCCACCGTGCTGTTCACCACGGCCGGCATGCACCCGCTGGTGCCCTATCTGCTGGGCGCAACTCACCCGGAGGGCACGCGTCTGGCCAACGTGCAAAAATGCGTGCGCACCGGCGATATTGACGAAGTGGGCGACGCGTCCCACTGCACCTTCTTCGAGATGCTGGGCAACTGGTCTCTGGGCGACTATTTTAAACAGGAAGCAATCAGCTACAGCTTTGAGTTCTTAACCTCGCCGCAATGGCTGGGTATAGAGAAGGACAGGCTGTATTTCACCTGCTTCGCGGGCGACGACGACGCCCCGAAGGACACCGAATCAGCCGCGTTCTGGATGAGCCACGGGGTGGACGAGAGCCATATTTTCTTTCTCGGCAAAAAGCACAACTGGTGGGGGCCCGCCGGCCAGACCGGCCCGTGCGGCCCGGACACCGAGATGTTTATCGACACCGGCATACCCGCCTGCACCCCCGAATGCAGCCCTGCCTGCTCGTGCGGCAAATACTTAGAAATCTGGAACGACGTGTTCATGCAGTACAACAAGACGGCGGACGGCCGGTTTGAGCCGCTTGCGCAGAAAAACGTGGACACCGGCATGGGGCTCGACCGCACCATCTGCATCCTGCAGGGCAAGAGCTCCGTTTACGACACCGACGTATTCGCGGGCGTGCTGGACAAAATCGCCGCGCTGTCCGGCAAGGCCTATCAAGACGACCCGGACACCACGCGCGCCTTCCGCATTATCGCGGACCACGTGCGCTGCGCCACTTTCATACTGGGCGACGAAAAGGGCGTCACGCCGTCCAATGTGGATCAGGGCTACGTGCTGCGCCGTCTGATCCGCCGCGCCGTGCGGTACGCGCTGCGCCTCGGTATCCCGGAGCAGAGCCTGCAGCACATTGCCAAGGTCGTCATCCATCAATACAAGGACGCGTACCCCGAGATCGGGCGCCACGAATCCCGCATTATCTCCGAGCTGAATCAGGAGGAGGAGCGTTTTTCGCGCACCATCCGCCAGGGTCTGCGCGAATTTGAAAAGCTGCGCGGCAAGCTCACCGGCAGCCTCATCGACGGTGTGTCCGCGTTCCATCTATACGATACCTTTGGCTTCCCCATCGAGTTCACGCTTGAGCTTGCGCACGAAAACGGGCTCGAGGTGGACACGAAAGGCTTCGAAGAAGCGTTCCGCAAACACCAGGAAATCTCCGGAGCGGGGGCGGAGCAGCGCTTCAAGGGCGGCCTGGCCGACACCGGCGAAGCCACCGCGCGCCTGCACACCGCCACCCACCTGATGCACGCGGCCCTGCGCCGTGTGCTGGGCGACGAGGTGGCCCAGAAGGGCAGCAACATCACGGCAGACCGGCTTCGCTTCGACTTCTCGTTCTCCCGCAAGGTGGAGCCGGACGAGCTCCGCGAGGTGGAACGGCTCGTCAACGAGGCCATACAGGCGGGTGTGGACATCACCTGCCAAGAGATGAGCGTGGAGCAGGCCCGAGAACAGGGCGCCATCGGCCTGTTTGAATCCAAATACGGCAATGTCGTCAAGGTTTACAGCGTGTCCGGCTTCTCCAAAGAGATATGCGGCGGCCCGCATGCACATAACACCGCCGAGCTCGGCCGTTTCGAAATCCAGAAGGAGCAGTCCAGCTCCGCGGGCGTGCGCCGTATCAAGGCCGTGCTTCATTCAGATTAACATAAGACGGGTATTCATTCTAAGGGTGCAGCCCTTAAGATGCCCGCGGCGGCGCGCCGACTCATTCAAAAATGCCTCACGGCATTTTTTTGCCTAACCCTGTCTTTGATACCCGGCCGCGCGTTTTCTTTTTGCGCCGTTTTTTTGATTAGCATGCGCCTGCTCCGCAGATACTAACAAAAAACACAGGAGGCACACGCATGAAAAGAATGCACCGCCGCCCCGGCAAAACCGAGCCCGCCCGGGACAAGCAGATCGTCCGCCACGCCAAGCAAGGCAAACAGGATATAGGCCTGGATGAGGATGTCCGCGTCGTATCCAGCGGAGAGAGCAACCCGCACGACGGTTGACACCCCCGCCGGCCGGCGGGGCGCCGCAATCCTGTGCCTCCTTCCCATCTAATCGGGCGGATAAGCGATGTCGTTCGCACCCCTAACCATATCCCTGCATATTTAGCATTTATTGAGAAAGTGTTATCGAATTGTTGTTCCGTTTTGAGAACTTGTTTCTGTTTTGTCGTTTTGATGACGCATCCCTCACATTTGCCTGACAGTTCACGGCACCCCATTGCATCCCGTGCGAAGCTGTCATATAATCCGCACATTGATAGATTATGTTAACAGTATCTTAAAAACTTCCGGCCTCATATATGCGTCTTATCACAAAGAAAAGCAGGAGGGTCAAAAAAATGAAGCGTCAAAAATGGATACTGTTGCTGTTATCAGCCATGCTCATGCTCACCGCCCTATTGGGCTGCGCCGCCGCGCCTGCCGATGCGCCCGCCAATGAGCCCGCCTATCAGGCCCCCGACACCGAAGCGCCCGCCGCCGAGCAGCCGGCCTATCAGCACGAACCCGCCGAAGCGCCCGCCGCCGAGCAGCCGTTCATGTTCGACGACGAGGACGGCGCCTATTCTTATCCGCCCCCCGTTTACAATACGGCGTCGGAGGAGTACGGGAGCTATCAGGAGAACGCGTTTCTCTCTCCGTCCGAGGCGCCGCTGAGCACCTTCTCGATCGACGTGGATACCGCCTCATACAGCCAGATCCGCCGTTATCTCAACAGCGGATGGCTGCCGCCCGAGGACGCGGTGCGCGTGGAGGAATGCGTCAACTATTTCCCGTACGATTACGGCAGCCCGGACGGCGCCGACCCTGTCAGCGTGTCAGTCACCATCAGCGGATGCCCGTGGAACGAAGGCCGCCGCCTGGCGCGCGTGGTGGTCAAAGCGCGGGATCTCGATACCACCGAAAAACCGCCCAGCAACCTCGTGTTCCTGATCGACGTGTCCGGCTCAATGGATCAGCCGGATAAGCTGCCGCTTGTCAAATCCGCGTTGTCCCTGCTTGAGGCCGACCTGCAGGGCGACGACCGCGTCTCCATCGTGGTGTATGCCGGCGCGTCCGGTCTCGTGCTCGACGGCTGCAGCGGCGCCGACAGCCAAACGATCAGAGCCGCGCTGGACCGGCTATCCGCGGGCGGCTCCACGGCGGGCGGCGCGGGCATCAATCTCGCCTATGCCGTCGCCGAAAAGAATTTCATAAAAGGCGGCAACAACCGCGTCATCCTCTGCACCGACGGCGACTTCAATGTCGGCCCCTCCACCACCGGCGAGCTGGAACGGCTGATCGAAAACAAGCGCGATGCCGGCGTCTGTTTGAGCGTGCTCGGTTTTGGCACCGGCAATACCAAGGACAACAAGATGGAAACGCTGGCCGACAAGGGCAACGGCAACTACGCCTATATCGACACGCTGATGGAAGCGCAGAAGGTGCTGGTGTGCGAAGCCGCGTCCACGCTGTTCACCGTCGCCAAGGACGTCAAAATACAGATCGAGTTCAACCCCAAGGCCGTCCGGGAATACCGCCTGGTCGGCTACGACAACCGCATGCTCAACCCGGAGGACTTCAATAACGACCGCAAGGATGCGGGCGACATGGGCGCCGGCCACTGCGTCACGGCGTTTTATGAACTGACGCTCATCGGTTCCGGCGCGGGCAGTGTTGACGACCTTGTGTTTCAGGACAACACCAAAGCCGCCGCGTCAGCGCTTCCAGTTGACTGGATGTTCGTGAAGCTGCGCTATAAAAAGCCCGACGCCGCCGAAAGCCGGCTGATCACGCTGATGGCCGGTCAGAGCCACTATACCGACCGCCCGGATGCCGACTTCCTGTTTGCCTCCGCCGTCGCTGAGTTTGCGCTGCTGCTCAAAAATTCCGACCACCTGGGCAACGCCAGCTTCGACAGCCTTATCCGGCGCGCCGAAGCCGCGCGCGGCACGGACCCGAACGGCTACCGCGCCCAGTTTGTGCAGCTGGCCGGGCTGGCCCGCCAGCTTGGCCGGTAGCGCTTTTACATACAGCCGGGCGGCCTTGAAGCCGCCCGGCATGAACACGCCCCGTTCTATATGGAACCGCAAGGTCAAATCTCAACCGAGAACAGACGCACCGCGCGACCGGCGTGTCGTCAAACCTCTAATACGGATTCATAAACATCTGCGTCCAATACAGCGTGCCGTTGGCCGCTTTGGCCACCCCCACGCCGATCGTGGTATACGCCTGCGAGAGTATGTTGGCCCTGTGCCCCGGCGAGTTCATCCACCCATTCATCACCTCCGAGGCAGTCCTCTGGCCGTAGGCAATGTTCTCGCCCGCCGCGCTGAACCGCAGGCCGAAATCCTCCATCATCTTGAATGGCGAGCCGTACGTCGGGGACGTATGAGAGAAATACCTTTTATCGATCATATCCTGGCTTTTAAACCGCGCACAGCGTGCCAGCTCGGCATTGTATTTGAACGTGGCCAGGCCGCGCGCCACGCGCTCCCTGTTCACCAGCTCAAACACCTGCTGCTCATACGAGCTTAACGACCCGGTGTCGGGGATCGTGATCTTCTGCCCCACGTAGATCATCGACGGGTTTGTGATGTTCGGGTTGGCTTTGAGCAGCTCGGCATAGCTGATCTCGAACCGCTTGGCGATGGCAAACATGGTATCACCCCGCTGCACCGTATACGTCACCATTTTGGTGGAAGGTATGGTGATCTTCTGTCCCACGTATATCAGCGACGCGTTTTTGATGGCCGGGTTGGCCGTCATCAGCTGGCTCACCGTCGTGCCGTATTTCGTGGCGATCTTCGAGAGCGTATCGCCCGGCTGCACCGTATACGCGCTGTCCGCAAATGCCATGGTGGTGGTCAAAAGGCACAGCGCCAATGTCAAAAGCAAAGCCTTCATCAGTGTTTTTTTCATGCTTTTCACTCCTTTTTCCCGTGAAAATATCACGCTTCGCCATTATTTTGCGCCGCCGCGGAACAAATTATTTACAAGCCATGGGCGCGGGTGTTAAAATTGGTATAGACCAGTTTTGGGGAGATGTCAGCATGAGCAATGTTCCCACATATATAAAATTGAAAGAAGAGATCCAGCGCAGCATTGAAAGCGGGGCGCTGGTGCCGGGAGACCGTCTTCCCTCCGAGCGCGAGATGGCCGCCGGGCGCGGGCTGTCCCGCATGACGGTGCGGCAGGCGCTGTCCGAGCTGGTCGCCGCCGGGGCGCTTTACCGCGAGCAGGGCCGCGGCACGTTTGTGTCCGCCCGCAAAATGCAGCAGCGCAATATCGCCAGCTTTTCGGAAACGGTCCGCATGCGCGGCTTCACGCCCAGCACCAGCGTGCTGGAGTTTTCCTGCGCCAGGCCGCCCGAGGAGATCAGGCAGATGCTGATGCTGCAGGACGGCGAGGTCTACCGCGCGCTGCGCATCCGTCTGGCGGATGCCACGCCCGTTGCCGTGGAAGAGGTGTTTATTCCGTTTCACATATGCCCGGGCCTTGGGCGAGAGGATCTGACCGGGTCGCTCTACCGCCTGATGACGGAAACCTTCGGCCACCGCATCGGCAGCGCCGACAGCTCGGTCTCCGCGCTGCTGCCCGGCCCGCGCCATCAGCAATACCTGCGCATTCAGCGCCAGACGCCGGTGCTCAAAATCAACAGCCTGTATTACGCCGCCAGCGGATTAACGCTCTATTACGAACGCGCCGTCTACCGGGCGGATATGTACGAGTACAACATTCGCATTTCCACGCAGCCGCTGCCGTAATCAGCCCGTCAAGCCGGCGGGGTCACGGTCACCGCCGCCCCGCTGCGCAGTGTATGCAGCCGTTCAAGCGAGTCCGTCGTGGCCTCCCCGTCCGCATATTCAAACCTGCAGTGCGGGATGGTCTTCCATATCA
>CAZNVX010000108.1:0-8636 GCA_964576225.1 uncultured Christensenellaceae bacterium | reverse complement strand
CCAAGCGAGGAACGAACAACCGTGTTTACAATCACAGTCACGCTTCCCGGTTCGCTGAGCGGTTCAGCGCTTATTATGGATGGCAGCGAAGATGCGCAGATTGGCTTGGGCGATGAAGAGGTGATCAAATGAATATGACAAAAAGAGAGCGGGTGCTCGTATTCTTGGTGCTCGTGCTGGCTGTGGTCTGCCTGTACTATATCTTCTTTCTCAAGCCTCATATGGATCAGATGCGGTCATTGAATGACGATATCTCCAGCAAAGAGATGGTTGTGTCCACCAAACAGCAGCAGCTGCAGATTATCAATGCACTAGACAAATCGATCGCAGAGAACGAAGAGAAGCTTTCGACAGAGAGCACTCATATAACCGTAGGCATGGATCAGCCCGCCATACTGGTCTATTTGAATGAAACAGTGAGCCAGCATGCCCAAAAGGTTTCGTTTACCTTCAGCGAGGGGCAGCAGGCCGGGCAATTGATCGTGTATCCTGTTGGTATTACAATGGTGAGCGACTACGAAGGCATCAAGAATACACTTGCCGCGCTTTCTGACGGCACATACCTGATCAAAGTGGTGTCCTTGAACATAGCAGCAGAAACCAAACAGGAACCGGCCGCTGAAACCCCACAGGACGAAGACGATCAGCCGCCTTCGCCACCGCTGCCAACATCGCCCGTCATTACAGACTTAAACGTGACGCTGATGATTGAATTCTACAGCCAGCCCGGAGAATTGCCGGACGCGGCAAGTCATGAATTTGCCGAAGGGTATCAGTACGGCGGCGACATATTCCGTTCAATTATCTGATAATCACGAAGAGCCGCTCAGAGCGGTTCTTTTTTATACTCTTTTAAGGCTGTCCGTATAGGTCTTTGAGGGATTCGACAAGGCTGATCATATCCCGCCGAAGGCTTTCGGGAGCGAGCACCTCAGCTTTATTGCCGAAAATAGTCAGCCACGACAGGAAGCCAGGGCTGACGCGCACGCTGACGGACACGGTGAACCAGCCGTCCTTGATGCCCGAGACGGCGATATCCAAACCGAAGCGATCGAACACGGCGGTGGCCAGTTCATCCCGAAAACGTATTCTCACGGTCTGCGGACGGCCCCCGAACATACCGAAAACACTGCGGTGATAGTCATCAAAATCAATATAATTCTTATATTCGGAAACCTCGCTGATGGGGCGTATTTCTTGGTCCGTTATGTCAATGCGGGACATTCTGTCTACGCGGAAGTGGGACAGGTTGTCATATTTATCGATATTGGAGACCAGATAATAACAATCCTCATACCACATCAGTGTGTATGGGCTGGCAATGTAGCGTTGACCATCTTTTTTGAAGCGCTGTTTTTTTTCGGGCGTATATTCGAAGTAGAGAAACGATATCTTTTTACCGTCGTTTTGAGCGTGAACGATACGGTCAATGTTGTAGTATATCTCTTCATTGCGGGTTTTTTGTGTGCGCGCCAGCTCCATCCGTTCACGGAAACGCAGCGAAGCGACACAGCCAAAAGGGCTCCCCAGTTTGCGGATAAGCTCACGGGATTTTCTTTCGGTCATGAACCGCGCAGCTGAAACAGCGCTTGCACATATTTCCGCTTCCGCCAGCTCCATCGGTCTCTGCCCAAGAAAGTAAGCCGCGGCTCTCTCGTTTGTTTTGATAATGTCATAACCGAGATCCCTCAATATGCCGATGTCCGCATAGACGGCTTTGCGTTCAGCGCTGGCCCCTGCCTGCTCAAGGTATTCCAATATATCACACATGCGCTTCGGGTGGTTTTCGTCAGTGTGAGCCTCGAAGTATTTGAGCAACAATAGTATCCGCGCTCTCTTGGGAAATTCGTCCATTTCATGCGCTCCTCATCGGCAAATCTGTTAATTGACAATATACATCTTAACCATCATAATTATACCATATATGAATTTCAAGGAGAACAGCCGATGTCGAAAAATGACGCGAGCTTCCAAATCAGCAAAAGAAGCCTCCTGACTGCCGCTCTGATCATATTTATACTGATTATACTCACGTGGACCATAACGCTGTTCCTCCCTCCGGGCTTATACGAAGACCATGCGCCGTCATCGGATGAACCCGGTTCATATGTTCAAACCGGCGAACCCGGTCAATACCCTGTCTATAACATCGTGCTTTCAATCTTCAAGTCGTTCGCACCGGGTGGAGAATTGAATGTGACGATGATCGTTATCATGCTGTTTATACTGCTGATCGGCGGTTCTTTTACCGTGCTGGACAAATCCGGCATTCTGCGCGCCGTAATCGCTAAAATTGCCCTGCGCATGTATAAGAGAAAGCGGCTTCTTATCGCGGCGGTATCCTTCGCGTTCATGTTTCTCGGTTCTTTCTTCGGCATACTTGAAGAAATTGTTCCTTTGATTCCCTTGATGGTCGGCTTGTCATTTATGTTGGGTTGGGACAGCCTGATGGGGCTCTCATTGAGCCTGCTCTCCGCCAGCTTCGGGTTCGCCGCAGCGCTGTATAACCCGTTTTCCATTGGTGTGGCACAGCAACTGGCCGGTGTGGAATTATACTCCGGCACCTGGCTGCGCTTTGTATTCTTTATCGTGATTTACGGTATATTGCTGCTGTTTCTGCTTCGATATGCCCGCAAGCTTGACGAAGACGCGATGTCATCTCCCGTCTATGCAGAGGATACGACACGACGTGAAAAATACCGGATGACGCCCGGACAGATTGAAGAAGCCGCTCGTTTTAAAAAGAGTCCTATCGCGTTTGTGGGCGTGCTTTTGGCTGTAATGCTGATCTATCTGGTCGCGGCGCCTTTTTTAGGGCTAGCCGATTACTCCATGATCGTCATTGCGGTGATCTTTATACTGGCTGCTCTGATCGGCTCCAAACTGGCTGGATATCAGGCAACCGCCAGAACCTTCCTTCGCGGCATGCTGGATATCGCCCCCGGTATATTGCTGATACCAATGGCGATGGCCGTGTCTACAATCATCAAGGAGAGCGGTATTCAGGCCACGATCATTTACCACGCATCTAATGCCATCGTCCATTCAAGCCCTTTTGTGAACGTGCTGATTATCTACGCTCTGATACTGCTGCTCGAGCTTTTCGTGTCACAGGCTTCGGCCAAGGCCTTTCTGATCATACCGCTGATCGTGCCTCTGGCGGCGGCCTCGGGCATATCAGGCCAGACCATGGTGTTCACCTATGCTCTGGGTGACGGTTTCTTAAACGTCCTCTACCCCACCAATGCGATGCTGCTGATTGCCCTTGGTCTTACCACCGTCAGCTACACAAAGTGGTTCCGTTTTACCATATGGCTGCAGCTTATCATATTGGCTGTCAGCATTGGCTTCCTGATGCTTGCGGTATCCGTGGGATATTAATATTTGCTGAATCATATCACCCAAACGGCGCTCAGCATGGAGCTTGGATTATGGCTATTTCATGTTTCGTTCCAGATTGACAAGAAAGTCCTGCACATTGGTTACAATGGATTTTGCTGCCAGCGAACCTCTGTCTCGAAGCTTGTTGACGGCAAACTCTGATACATCAACCGCGTAAAAGCTGACAGGCCGGACGACCCCGTTCCTGATACAGTAGCTTGGGGTCATGTTGCCGGTGGCGATGGCATGAAGCTGTGTGGCCAGCGCGATCACGGTCGTCGCCTGTGACAATACGGCGCGCATTCTTACCTGAGCTTCATAGACGTCCGCAATCACATCGGGTAACGGTCCGTCATCGCGAATTGATCCAGCCAGCACGAAGGGAATATCCTTTTTGATAACAGCCGCCATTATACCATCGTTGATTTTCTGTTGCTCAATGAAATGTTTGATACTGCCGGCCTCGCATACCATGTTAATGGTATCAAGATGGTGATAATGGCCGTTTCTAACACTATGCTGCGTGTAAATATCCTGTCCGAGCGCTGTTTTAAATACAGACGCCTCCAGGTCGTGCGTGGCCAGCGCGTTGCCGGCGAAAACAGCGTGCACATAACCCCGCTCAATCAGCGCTGACATCGCGCGCCGAGAATCATAATCGAACGTGCAGGCCGGGCCTAACACCCAGACGCAAAAGCCGTGATGTCTTTCATACATGAGAAGTTCATATAAGCTGTCGTAGTCGCGTGAATACGACGTTTCCCGGGTGCGCGACGCGCGAAATGAAAAGCCGTCGGCTTCTTCTGCGCGGGCGTCAAACGCACAGGAATGCAGATATATCCCGGATGATCCGTCCTCCTCCCGGCCGATTGCCACTAAATCACCGGCCTTGATATATCTTTGCTCCACAGCAAAAGGTTGTCCGTTTCTGACCACCACTGCACAATCCATGCGGCTTGAATCAATCAAGCGCCAATGACCGTCAATCCGGAAGTACTCCGGATATATGCTTGTGGCATGAAAGCCCGCAGGCGCGATACCATCATGACCCGCAGCCACGCATGACACATCAGGCGCATGCTTTAATAAAGGCTGCGCAAAATCAGGTGCAACGTATTTCTCTGGCGACATGAGCTCTCTCCCGGATAGTTATTTTGGCAGCATTTCCATAAGACGCAGCGTTGTTTTGTCTGCCACGTGATAACAGACATGGCTTCCCTGACGCTCGCTGGTAACAATTCCCGCTGCCTTGAGCTTTGACAGATGCAGCGATATCACCGGTTGCGGAATGCCCAGCGTTTCGCATATTTGCTTGACATGGCATCCTTTTTTAATCAAACCGTTGACGATGCACAGTCTGACAGGATGACCAAGCACTTTTAATTTATCAGCGAGAGCGTTGTAAGCTGAAATATCCATTTAACCATTCCTCATAAAAATCTTATATAAGCCATAGCCGCCAGACAGATTCTTTGCACGAATGCCATGCTGTTTGAGTAAGCGTTCAGCCATATATCCGCGTTGTCCATATTGACTGTATACCACGATGTCGAGGCCTGCCAGTTCGCCAATTCGTGCGCGCAGCACTGAAAGCGGAATGTGAAGCGAACCGGGTATCGCGCCTGCACGGTGCTCCTCATCAGTTCTCACATCCAAAAGCGCGTCGGACGAGTCCTTGATATCATGCCACTGCGCCACATCAGTCAAGCCGTTCATAACATCCTCGGCTATACAGCAGATCCTGTTGATGGCATCCTGAGCCAATGAGAAAGGCGGCGTGTAACCGAGCTCCAGCGCCGCAGCCCGATCCACAGCCAGACCGGCCTGCATGGCAGTGGCAAACACAGCTATGCGTTTGTCCACTCCTGATCTGCCGGCAATCTGTACGCCAAAGATGCGCCCGTTTTTTCTGTCGAACAGCATCTTCACCGTCATGGCGGCTGGCTGCGGAAAGAAAAGCTCATGCGTATGTACGCGTGTATAGACTTTCTCATATCTTATATCGCGCTTTGTAAGCTGGCTTTCCGTTAAACCGGCACAGCCTAAGTCAATATCGAACAGCCTGATAACGGATACGTTTATTGTATGCCTGTATCTTGAATTGATTCCGCAGATGCTGTCCGCGGCGACACGCCCCTGTTTGACAGCCGGTGATGACAGCGGCACCAAATCCTTTCCTCCGAAAACGCACTCCACCTCCGCTGCATTACCCACAGCGTAAATATCCTTATCGGTCGTTTGCTGTTTCTCATCCACGATAATGCCGCCGGTGACGCCTATTCCCAGATCCGCTCTTTTTGCCAGGCTTACCTCCGGCTTCACGCCCGCACAGGTTATAACGATATCCACACAGACAAAACGACCGTCCAGCAGTTCCAGCCGATACCCCTCATCGGTCTTCTCAGCGTTTCGAATCGTCGTCGCTGTCACAATGGCTACACCGTTATTCTCCATTTCAAGCGAGGCATAAGTGGCAATATCATTGTCCAGATAGGGGAGAACGTGATCGCTCAGTTCAATCACACATGTCTTGATGCCCCTGCGGGTCAGGTTTTCTGCAGCCTCCATGCCTACCGTACCGCCGCCAATCACTGCCGCACGGCGAACATGACAGACGTCTATGTGCTCAGAAACAGCGAGCATATCCGCCATTGTCTTCAGCCTAAAAAATCCGTGCTCGTCCAGACCCGATATGGTCGGATATTCAATTCGTGTTCCCGTCGCCAGCACCAGTTTATCGTAGGGGTAGGCGCTCACCTTATCTGTCAGCAAATCCCGAACGACAATGGTTCTGTTTTGTCGGTTGATATCCATGACTTCAGCGTTTGTCTTAATGTCAATATTGTAATTGAGTTGAAAACGCTCGGCTGTTTCACGCAATAGAGAGTGTTTGGAGGAAACGCCGCCAAGAAAATAAGGTATACCGCAGCAGGCGAAAAGAACCGCTGGCTCCCGTTCAAACAACGTGATCTCTGCATTTTCATCCAATCGCCTCAAACGAACAGCCGTGCTGACACCGCTTGCCGCGCCCCCGACTATAACATAACGCTTCTTCATAAGCGCTCCTTAAGCATTCATGTATATATTTATTTATTCTACTATTTATCTATATCACCTTTATATTCTCCCACCAATTTTTCAAGATTATTATGTCAGATTATTGATTGTCTGCTATAATGAAATGCGGAGGCCTGTATGATATTTGGTATGTCAACCGCGTGTTTTTTTCCCCACATCTGCACAGAGAAAACCATAGAACTGATGGCGGGTATGAGAATCTGCACAGCCGAGGTGTTCTTTTGCTGTAGGTCGGAGTTCAAAAAGAGCTTCATCTCTGATCTAAAGATGCGGATGGCGGACAGCGGCATTAAGGCATATTCCATTCATGCTCTTTCACTGCAGTTTGAGCCACAGCTTTTCTCTCCATATCAGCGCGCGAAGCAGGACAGCCTTGATGTTTTCGAGCAGGTTCTTGAAGCAGGGGCCGAGCTTGGCGCTGGCGTCTACGTTTTTCACGGCCCCTCCAATGTGAAGCACGCGCGCCGGTTTTCAGTCAATTACGCGTATACGGCGCATTGTGCCGATCCGCTCGCGGAGATGGCCAAGGATTATGGTATCAAGCTGGCATGGGAGAATGTTCACTGGTGTTGGTATGCGACGCCTGATTTTGCAGCAAAACTAATACCGCTGCTGACCACTGACAACCTGTATTTTACTCTGGATATCAAACAGGCCGTTCAGGCCGGACATGACCCATGTGACTATATCGACGCCGCAAAGAACAGGTTGGTTAACGTTCACATATGTGATTTTGAGCGTTCTATTGAAGCCGGTATTGCTCCCAGACTCCCTTTTGACGGAAGCATGGATTTTTGCAGACTCAAAAAAGCTCTGCATGATGCGGATTATCATCTGGGTATGATGCTCGAAGTTTACAGTCACAACTATCAAGATTACGCTCAGCTTGAAAGCTGTTTCCATCAAATGGAGAATTTCTTCACACAATCAGAGCCGGAATAATAATGCAAAACGTTTCAAACCTTCCATACTGTGTTATTAATGCTATAGCATGTCAATGATGTCCAAAACAAAAAGGTTGGTTCCATTTTGCGTGCATATGATAATTCGCGAGATATTAGGCCTGGCGGCCTTTTGCTTTCGGTAATGTTGCTTATCGAATGTCTCGACAGAAAGGAACGCCATCAACAGGAGTGATATGATGAAAAGCATAAACACCAAAGAAGACGTCTCACGGATAACTGCGGAAGCCCTGATTCCGCACGACACTGTCTTTAACGGAGACATGGAAACCAAAGGTAACGTCCGCATAGACGGCCATGTTAAGGGCTGCGTGGTTGCCGCCGGCAATGTGATGATTGGCACAGAAGGCAGCGTGGAAGGCGGTGTAACCGGTATCAAGGTCTGCATCGCAGGAAAAGTCTCAGGCAATCTTAATGCGTCAGGGCCGGTCGAGCTGCTTGCGGGCTCCAGGCTGGTTGGTGATTTGCACGCTGTCAGCGTCAGTGTCGAAAAGGGCGCCTACTATAAAGGCAAAAGCATCATTTCTGACAAGCAACCAGATACGCTCTCCACAGCTGCATCGTCTTCAAACAAAGCTGTGTCCGCGAAAACAAACACCAAGCGTTTATAGCTGCTTGGCTCCGTCACTTTTAATACGGATGACGCTTTTGATAACCTTTCTGTCCCAGGCGTCCTGATACGCCTGCCAGATATCCTGCAGGTCGTAGATATGCTCCAGACTGAGTATGCTTGACGGACTCAGCTCACCGCACTTCATATACGTGATCACATCATCGTGCGTTTCAGCCTGATCGTAACCGCCTGAGTAGAAAGTAAAACTGTCACGCGCTGAAAAAGGGTTGATGTAATTTGCATCCCAGTCATACCACCCGTACACGCCGCATGTGCCGCCACGCCTTAGCAGGTAAAGCGCATCCGACAGTGCCCCGCGGGCGCCCACCGCATCGATCACGATATCAAAAAGACCAAGCTGTTCTTCAATGGATCGATTGATATCCTCATCTCTGTAACTGTAGAAAGCGTGGATACCCAGTTTTTGTGCAACCGTTTCACGTGCCGGCGTACCAATCATGACCACCAAATCCGCACCTTCGTTGATGGCATGCGCAGCAAAGCACAAACCGGCGCAACCTGATCCGAGTACGAGAACGCGCGCGCCCTTTCTCATGCCAATACGCCGAAGATAAGAAAGGGTTTCGCGGTAAGGCGTGATG
>CAZNVX010000107.1:0-8640 GCA_964576225.1 uncultured Christensenellaceae bacterium | reverse complement strand
CCCAAGAAGCGCCCGCCCAACCAATAGCCCCTGCCGCGCCCGAACCGTCTGCCGCGGAACCGTCTGCCGCGCCCGAGGCGGCTGCCGCCAGCCAGTGCGTCAGCTGCGGGGCTGCGCTGCCACCGGGGGCGGTCTTCTGCGGAAAGTGCGGCACCAGGCAATAGTTGAGTAAAAGAACAGGGCTGCCCGCCGGGCAGCCCTTTAAGGTGTCAAACGGGCAGCGATGATGCTCTAAAGCCTGTGCGCCGCCTTTCGAATCAGATTGAGCGCGTGAAGCGTGGCCATATTGCGGATAAAACCGCGCTCGTCCTTATGACCGCGGGATAGATTTTTGTGCATGGTTTCCTGAAACGCGCTGCAATCCACAGCGAAATGCACGAGTCCCGCCGGTTTTTCTTGAGATCCACCGCCCGGCCCTGCAATGCCGGTGACAGCGATACCGATGTCCGCGCCGGACAGCGCCCGCACACCGGCGGCCATCTCCCTCGCAGTTTCATCCGAGACCGCACCGTGTTTTTCCAGCGTTTCCAAACGGACGCCCAACAGCTTTTGCTTAACGGCGTTGGAATAGGCGCAGACGCCGCAGCCGAAGGCTTCCGACGCGCCCGGCACATCGGTGATCGCCGCCGAGACCTGGCCGCCCGTGCAGCTTTCGGCCACGGCAACAGCGAGGTTTTTCTCTTTGAGAAGCCGCACGACTGCCGTTTGCAGATTGCCGACATCCACGCCGTAAACCACATCTCCAAGTGTCCTGCATATCTGCTCTGTCACAGGGTCAATCAATGCGAAAGCCGCATCGGCGTCCGGTGCTTTGGCGCTCACGCGCACCTGTACCTCGCCTTGTTTGGCGTAGGGCGCGATGGTGGGGTTGGACGATGACGTCATCAAATCGCGCAGCGTGTCCTCCACCTGCGATTCGCCCATGCCGAATATATAGAGCGTGCGTGACCGGATGGTGGAGCCGGTGTATTTCTCCAGAAAAGGTGTGACCTTGTTTTTGAACATCGGCCGCATTTCTCCGGGCGGGCCGGGCAGCATGATCACCGTTTTGCCGGCCTTCTCCACCGCAATGCCTGGGGCGAAGCCGGTGTCGTTGAAAAACACGGTGGCGCCTGCGGGCACCTGCGCCTGCAGCAGATTGTTGGGCGTCATTTTGATGCCCCGCATTTGAGCCAGCGCTTCGATTTTGCGCACAGACGGTGCGTGCATCTCCATCTCGAGACCAAAGTGGTCCGCCACGGCCTTTTTTGTCACGTCGTCGTAAGTGGGCCCAAGCCCGCCCGTGGTGATCACCATGTCGGCACGGCTGAGCGCCAGCTTTAAACTGTCGGACAGCCTTTGCGGGTTATCGCCCACAACAGACTGGTGATAAATGTCGATGCCCAGCGATGCAAGCTGCTGCGCCAGATATGCGCCATTGGTGTTGACGATGTCGCCGAGCAGTATCTCTGTGCCGATACACAGAACTTCCGCGTTCATACAAGTCCTCCTGATATGGATTGATGGCGTTCTCAAGGTAGTATAACACATACCCATCGCAGATCAACACCGCTTTGCGCGGTCTTGTTTAGGCGGCCGCAGATATGGCTTTTTTATTTTGTCTGTGGTATCCTGTCAACAAGGTCATTAAGAAAAATGGGGGTTGGGGAAACACAATGATACGCAGGCTGATGGGATTGATCGTGATGCTGGCGGCTGCCATGATGGCCGGTGCGTGCGCGCTGAATGACGTCAGCATTCCGGCGACGGTTATCGTGACGGCGGCGCCCACACCGGAAGCAACGCCGGCACCGACTGTGCCGCAGCCAGTCACCGTTATACCAAAAGATTTTCTGCCCGGCCTTTCGGAGTCTGGCGTGATACCATCCGCCCCGCGTCATATCGGCATCATTGTGAGCGAAGAGGAATTCAGCGCTTCCGGATGGAAGGCGCTTGATATGATGTGTGCGGCATATCAGCAGAGATTTGACGTGCTGATAACCGCACAGGTATGCGCCGACGCCGCGCAGCAGCAGGCGGCCGCAAAAGAGATGGCAGCGTCCGGTATAGAATTCCTGATCATAGCGCCGACGGCCGGTGAACAGCTTGCCGGGATCGGTGAACTCTGTGAGCAGAAGGGCATCCCGTACATCACACTGGGCATGCGTCTTGACACCGAGCCGGGGCAGGGGCTGTACGTCTGCGCAATCGAACGGGATGATTACCTGGCCGGTGTGTTAAGCGGAGTCTCCATCGTGCAGGCGATGACAGACAAATATGGCCAGCCGCGGGGAAACATTGCTGAACTGACGGGTGTGGTGAGCGACGGGGTGTCGATCATGCGGTCACGCGGTCTTCGGCGCGTGTTTGCCGCTCATGACAGACTGCGGGTGGTATGCAGCGTGGCAGGGGGAGACGATGACACCGCGTATGCCGCCGCAGTGAATATATTGAAAGCTTACCGCCAGGGAGAACTGGACGGTATTGTGGCGGTGGACGACGCGGCGGCGCTTCAGGTGCTGCAGGCGGTGCTCAATTATGACAGGACTGAGCTGCTGGGCGCGATCTGGACAACAGGCGGCACGGTGGCGGGTTTAACGGGTGTCTGGTACGGGCAGTTTGCGCAGACGGTGGAATACACGGCGTTCTCGGGGATGATGGCGCTGGAGTATGCGCTGCAATACTTGGACGGGCAAGGCGATGACATACCGCCCGTGGTCACGGCGGTGACGCGCGTGTTTTCGGCGGGCTCCGACGCGCAGAAGAACAGCATCGCGGCGCTGATCGCACAGCTTGAGGAGCTCAATGCGGTGCGATGTATGGAATGCGCAGGCGATTACGCGCTGTTTAAGCCGGATGCGGCGCTGCTGGAACAGTATTACCCCGCCCCTTGGTTTGAGCAGGGCGAGGGCTATCTGACGGAGCTGGATCCGTACACCACGCAGGACGCCATCTATGCGTCCGGCCAGGCTCAGAATCCTAAGGGGCAGACGACGGAACAACCGGCCGCCACCGCATTGCCGTAAGCGCGGGGCTGCCGTGGAAGATTTATAAAGGGGTTATGAATAATGAAAATGTCAGCAGAATGTGTCTACTGTGTGGTTGGCCAGATGGATAAGTTTTTTACGCGCTTTGTGGCGGACGAAAGCAAACGCATGCCTTTTTTGAGAAAGGTGTGTACGGCCATCGGGGAGACCCGGGACGATACGCTAGCACCGGTGCTCAACGCGGCCCTTCTTTCACTGGTGGCGCAGGAGGCGGGGCAAGCGGATCTGTTCGATGAGGAGAAGCACATCTATAATCAGGCCATTCTCCAGATGGAGCCGCGCATCAAAGCGCACATCGATGAGGCGCCGGACAAGCTTTACCGCGCGCTGCAATATGCCATGGCGGGCAATTATATTGATTTTGGCACCGAAGCGGGGGTGAAGCCTGACAAGCTCGAGGAGCTGATTGAAACCGCGCCAGGCATTGACCTTGGCGATACATATGAACGTTTCAGGGTTGATATCGAAAAAGCCCGCACACTCGTCTATCTGCTGGACAACTGCGGCGAGGTGGTGTTCGACAAAATGTGCATCTCGACGATCAGGTCGCTGTATCCGGCGCTTTCGATCACAGCGGTGGTGCGGGGGCTGCCTGCTTACAACGATGTGACGATGGAGGATGCGCGTGAGGTGGGGCTGGATACGCTGGTCAACGTGGTCGGAAATGGTGACAACGTGCCCGGCACAGTGCTGTCCCGCATATCAAAATCAGCGTGTGAACTGATAGAGCGGGCCGACATCATCATCTCGAAAGGTATGGGCAATTATGAAACGCTGATTGGCTGCGGGTACAATATTTATTATCTGCTGCTGTGCAAGTGCGACCGCTTTATGCGCGAGTTTGATAAGCCGCGTCTGGCGAGTGTTTTTGCGGCGGAGAGGGCATAAACACGGCACCGGGATATTTGGGCTGTAATTGCTGTCGTTTTTATGGTATAATAGAGCCGTTTTGGTGGTGGAATAAGCAAGAAAGGTTGTTTTATGAAGAAAAAATACTACGCAAGACGGCGAAGGAGCAGAAGAACAGTCAGGACACGGTTCTTCATTATTATCTCTGTGCTGGTTGCTGCGCTTGCGGTGGGGATATTTTTTATTGTCAGGGCGATTAATGAAGCGCCGGGCAGTGCCGTGCCACCGAGAGATTCCGTGCAACTGATGCCGCCGGATGGTGCGGCAGGGCTGCCTGAGGACAGCACCGCGGAACCCACGGAAGAGCCGACGCCCACGCCGGCGCCATCCCTCTCTAACGAGCTGATGCCGTATGCGACGCGGAATACCGATCCGGCAACGGTGGGCGTGACGTTTGATATCATGGTGGACGGCACCGAGGTGGAATCCTATCAGCGGCCGGATACGATTATGTTTGGCTCGGGGGATGAGTATACCGAGCTGGAGGGCATCACCACGTTCCGCGGCAACAACTATCGTGACCAGCCGAGCTGGGGCACGGTGACGATCAACGAAGGGAAGCTGGAGCTTAAAAAATACGACAAGAAGACGAGTGCGATCGGCCGCTGGGGCGGCGCGGCATGGACAGGCCAGCCGCTGATTGTCAAATGGCCGGAGCAGACGCGCCGCGTCATGACATCTCTTTACGAAGAGTTCCGTGACAAAGACGATTTCGTGGAGGTTATCTACGCGACGCTGGACGGACGCATCTATTTTATGGAGCTCCAGACTGGCAAAAAAACGCGCGACTTTATCAATATCGGCTCGCCCACCAAGGGCACGCCCAGCATTGACCCGCGCGGTTACCCGATCATATATGTGGGACAGGGTCTGCAGGACGACGGCGACGCCACAAAATGCAAGGACATGTACTTTCGCGCATACAGCCTGATAGACGGCAAGCTGCTGATGAAATTCGGCGCCAAAGACAAGGATCCGTTTGCTTACCGTGGCTGGCAGGCGTATGACTCCAGCGCACTGGTTCATGGCGATACGGATACGCTGATCGTGCCGGGTGAGAACGGCGTGCTTTACACATTAAAGCTCAATACCGTGTATGACCCCGAAGCAGGCACCCTCACGATGGACGAGTCCCCCAAGATGGTCAAATACCGCTATACGTCCAAGCACAACGAAGACGCGGATTCTTCCGGCCGCTGGGGCATGGAAAACTCGGCGGTGGCATGGCGCAACTACCTGTTTTTCACGGATAACGCCGGCATCATGCAGTGCGTGAACTTAAACACGATGGAGCTGGTGTACGCGAACAACCTGGACGACGACAGCGATGTGACGATGGTTCTCGAGGAGGATATCCCGAATCAGACGTTCTATTTGTATACGGGCTGCGAATATGACGAGCTGGTGCGCCCGCTTGGCGATACCGGCCCGGCCTATGCCCGCAAGCTGGACGGGTTGACGGGCGAGATTCTCTGGACTGCGGAATACACCGTTAAGTCGACCGGATCGGTGGACGGCGGTGTGCTTGCCTCGCCGGTGCTGGGCCGTGAGGGCACCACAATGGACGGACTGATCATTTTCAATGTGACGGCCGTGGTGAAAGACGACACCACCACCAGCTATCTGGTGGCGCTGGATAAGATGACAGGCGAAGAGGTCTGGCGGTATGACTTGAAAATTGACGGATGGTCGCCATCGTCGCCGGTGCCGGTGTATACCGAGGACGGCAAGGGCTATATCGTGCAGTGCAACAAAGCCGGAGACGTGGCGCTGATCGACGGGGCGACGGGCGCAGAAGTGGCCACGGTGAACGTGGGCGAGGGGACGGACACGATTCATAACTTTGAAGCCACGCCGGCCATCTACGGCAACACCATCGTGGTGGCGTCCAGAAGATCGGAGATATTCTTCATCGAGATCAAATAAGCTTAACCATTTCAATGACATGAATTCAAAAACCCTCGGCTGCGAAAGACGGCCGGGGGTTTTTTCATGCGTTGGTGCAGCGTCTGTGCGGAAACAGCCGGCTACGGCTGATCATCTCTGGCTGTATGTGCCGGGTCAATGGGTTCCTTGAATGCCCGTCTCGAGAGCATGATAAACACGAGTGACAGCAAGGCCACTGCGGCCACGAATATCTCAATATGGTATATGTTTGCGCCGAAAACCGCCGGCAGGATCACCACCGGCGCGTCGATGAGCGTATGCGCCAGGACGGCAATACCCACGATCCAGAGCCGGCGCTTGCGCACAGCCATCAGCACCAGCAGTGACAGCGCGATCTGGATGATGAAGGCGAACACGCGCTCGATGCCGCCCAGATAAATATCGAACGGCTGCAGAGACGTGAACTGAGCAATCAGCTGCTCGGCCGCGCCTTCCTGCATGATGGGGGCAAGCTGGTCGAACTGGCCGCTGTTGATTAAATGAGCGAGCACAAGGTTGTTAATATTGGTAACACCCACCAGCACCATCGCTTCGATGCCGCCGTGCCCGACGCCGAACGCAAAGCCGTCGATCCAGCGGGTGCGCTTTTTCAAAAGCGTCCGGTAGCCAAGATAGCGCCCGAATTCCTCAAACAGGCCGGCAGTGAGCCCGAGGAACAGGCCAAAGAGCCATGGGCGCTGAGCCATATCTGCCCACCAGTCCATCGGGGCCAGCAGACCGGTGATGACCGGTATGCGGATGAGCAGCTGAAACACGACGAAAACAGCCGCGCCGACCAGCACGGGGATAAACGCTTTTTTCCTGGCAATCAGCAGATACAGTATGCAGCCGAGCGGCATGCCGAAGCAGACGATGATGTTGACGACGAATGCGGTGATGGCTGCAGAATCCACCATGATGGTATCCTCCTAAAAATGTATAGCTTTAACAGTATGGTAATGCCCCGGCGGGCAGCCGTCAACGGGCAAATAAAAAACCGGCTTGGAAATTTGCTTCCGCGCCGGTTTTAGGCATGTGGTTTATTGACTCATCATGTACGCATACATCGCCTTGGCGGCCGTTTTGCCTGCGCCCATCGCGAGGATGACGGTGGCCGCGCCGGAGACGGCGTCGCCGCCCGCATAGACGCCCGGAATGGAGGTGGCGCAAGTGTCTTCGTCCACGATGATGCCGCCCCATTTGTGCGTCTCAAGGCCGGGGGTGGAGGCGCGCATCAGCGGGTTCGGGCTCTGGCCGATGGCGATCACGGCGGCGTCCAGCTCAATGTCGTATTCGCTGCCGGCAACAGGCACCGGGCGGCGGCGTCCGGAGCTGTCCGGCTCGCCCAGTTCCATCTTCTGCAGGCGCATGCCGCGCACATAGCCGTCGTCGGTGCCAAGTATCTCGACCGGATTGACGAGCAGATGGAAGATGATACCCTCCTCTTTGGCGTGATGCACTTCCTCGACACGGGCAGGCATCTCGGCTTCACTGCGGCGGTATACGATATACACTTCCTCGGCACCCAGCCGTTTTGCACAGCGCGCGGCGTCCATAGCGACATTGCCGCCGCCCACCACGGCCACGCGTTTGTGCCGCACCACGGGCGTATCGGATTCAGGAAACTTATAGCCCTTCATCAGGTTGATGCGGGTTAAAAACTCGTTGGCAGAGTAGACGCCGTTTAAGTTTTCGCCCGGTATGTTCATGAAGCTGGGCAGGCCGGCGCCGGTGCCGATGAATATGGCGTCGTAACCCATCTCCTTGAGATCATCAATGGTCAGCACACGGCCCATCACCATGTTGGTCTCGATCTTGACACCCATGCAGACCAGCGCGTCGATTTCTTTTCTGACAAGATCTTTGGGCAGGCGGAATTCAGGGATGCCGTATACCAGCACGCCGCCCGACGTATGGAACGCCTCAAACACGGTGACGTCCACACCCATCAGCGCGAGATCGGCCGCGCAGGTGAGGCCGGCGGGGCCGGAACCGATGACGGCGGCTTTCTTGCCGTTGGGGATGCCGCAGGCCGGCGAGGGCACCCCGCGATTAATGGCATAATCCGCCGCGAAGCGTTCCAGACGGCCGATACCGACAGGCTCGCCCTTGATGCCGCGCACGCACAGCTCTTCGCACTGGGTCTCCTGCGGGCAGACACGGCCGCAGATGGCCGGCAAACCATTGGTTTCGCGAATGGTGTTGTATGCGTCTTCATACTGGCCTTCGGCGATCAGGCCGATAAACTCAGGGATCTTGACCATCACGGGGCAGCCCGCCACGCAGGGTTGGTTTTTGCATTGCAGACAGCGCATCGCTTCGCTGCGCGCCATCTCCTCGGTATATCCCAAAGCGACCTCGCTGAAATTGCCGGCGCGGATTTTGGGATCCTGCTCGGGAATCGGTGTTTTCTTGGGGTCCATGTTACGTTTGGCAGCCATCACTCCACCCCCTTAAACAATTTGCACGAGGCCTCTTCCTGTTTCTTGTACATGCCCTGGCGGCGCATGGCTTCGTCGAAATCCACTTCGTGACCGTCAAAATCCGGCCCGTCCACACAGGCGAATTTGGTTTTGCCGCCCACTGTCACGCGGCAGCCGCCGCACATGCCGGTGCCGTCAATCATCACGGGGTTCATGCTCACAATGGTATTGATGCCGTATTCCTGGGTGAGCCTGGAAACGAATTTCATCATAATCAACGGGCCGATGGCGATGACAAGATCAAACGCCTCGCCCGCTTCGATCTCTGCTTTTAAGGCGTCTGTCACGAAGCCCTT
>CAZNVX010000106.1:8223-8651 GCA_964576225.1 uncultured Christensenellaceae bacterium | reverse complement strand
GCCGGGCACTGTGCTCGGGCCGCTGAGCGAGCGCATTGCTGAGGAATACGAAGTGCCGCGGGTTCCCGTTGTTCTGGTGGCGTCGCACGATACGGCCAGCGCTATCGCAGGTGTGCCGCTTAAAGAAACCAGCGCCCAATGGGCATTTCTCAGCCTTGGCACATGGGCAATACTCGGTGTCGAGTCGGACACCGTTTATACCGACAGGGAGACGTTTGAAACGGGATTTGCCACGCAGGGGGGCTGTGAAGGCCGCAACATCTTTGTCAACCTGTTCACCGGGCTGTGGATTATTCAGCAGTGCTACGAGCGCTGGTGCCGCGACGCGGGCCGGTCCATTGGATGGGATGCCGTGGTTGAGGCGGTCAGAAACGCGCGCGGCGGCATGGCCTTTATTGACCCTGATGCGGCTGTATTTGCGCCGCCCA
>CAZNVX010000106.1:0-8213 GCA_964576225.1 uncultured Christensenellaceae bacterium | reverse complement strand
CATGCCGGGAGTGGTCGCCCAGTACTGTGCTGACACCGGTCAGACGGTTCCGCAGGGCATGGGTGAGATCGCGCGGTGCGTGTACGAGAGCTTTGTCGTAAAGCTGCGGGATTGCTATTCTGATTTGAAACGGCTGACAGGAAACCGGTTTGATTTGCTGCACATTTTCGGCGGCGGGGTGCAGAACAAGCTGTTATGCCAGTGGATCGCCGATGCCCTGGGTATCAGCGTGAAGGCGGGGCCGGTGGAGACCACGTCGGTGGGCAATCTGCTGATGCAGATGATTGGCACCGGGGAGATTTCCGGGTTGAAGCAAGGGCGTCACATCGCGGCGGCGTCGTTTTCATTGACGGAGTACGAACCCGGCTCGGCGGAAAAATGGGCGCAGTATCATCAGGTGTATTCGGTTCGCATAAAACAAGGCTGAAGAGGCAGGTGTATATGACACAATATCCGAGAATATATTTGGCGATGGACAATTGCTTCGCGATCAAAAGATGGGTGCGTCCCCGCGACTGGATGCATGTAATTCATAATATTGGCGGCATCACCTGCGTGCAGGCCAGCACGGACAACGAAATAGATCCGCTGTTTAATACCCAGAGCTTCCGCGACAGCTGGGCGGAGGAAGTAAGAAGGGGAGAGCGGGATTACGGCATGAAGCTGGTCAGCTTCTATTCCGGATACGCCACCTACCGGACGGTTGGCCTGGCCAGCGACGCAAAAAGCAGCCGTATGCGCATCAGGGACGGATATTTCAAAAAGGTGGTTGATCTCGCAGCTCAGATGGGTGCACAGGTGGGCAACACACTCGGCGCATTTACCGAGCCGGTGCTGGAGGATCCGAACGCGTTTCGCCGGGTGGAAGCGCGCATAGAGAAAAATCTGGTCAATATGGCGGCTTATGCGGCCACAAAAAACGTTCAGTACGGCTATGAGCAGATGTATACGCCGACGCAAGGGTATTTTTCGGTATCGGGGTGCACCGATCTGATGCGGCGTGTGTACGCGGCCGGCGGCCATCCGCTGTATATCACGATTGATACGGCGCATCAGGCGGGGCAGAGGCTGTTTATGAGGCCAACGCGTGAGCAGATTTTCCGAATGATTCAAGACAGGGACACGCACGGCGCGCGGCTGGGACGTTACCTGACCAAACTGGTGGAGAGCGGCTGCAGCGCGATTCGGCTGGAACGTGAAATGACGCGGTTCGGTCACTTGTTCGCGGAGCCGGGCGACGACGACCTGTATGTCTGGGCAGAAAAGCTGGGCGCGTATTCGCCGATCATTCATCTGCAGCAGACAGACGGCACCTATTCGGCGCACCGGCCGTTTACTCAAAAATACAACGAAGGCGGTATCGTCAGCCCTGATAAGCTGCTCAAGGCGCTTGCGGCTTGCTATGATGCCCCTGAACCTGTGGGCTTGCCGCCGCGCGTCAAGGAAATTTATCTGGCGTTTGAACTGTTCTTTGGGGTTACCGAATCGGCCGGTGACATACTCGATGCGGTGAGTGAATCAGTAAAGTTCTGGCGGAAGCACATCCCGCGCGACGGATTGCCGCTCAATGAGCTGTTATGATTTTGTTTTTCACAACACATATATTCAGCCAAACGCCCGTTCCGCCAAACCGGCAGAACGGGCGTTTGGCCTGACAGCAGAGCATGAAATATGCCCTAAAATGTGTAAGGTGAGCTGACGCTGCGTGTTGTTGACGCTGTATATTGTATATGTTATAGTTTTTTATATAAACCAATAAAACTCCATAACAAGACACAGAAGCCATAAATTCGAGCCACAACAGCAAGCATTCGAGCAGTAGAAACGGTTAAGGGAAGAAAATGAAACAGATACGAGGTGCTGACAGTATCCATCATGATGGCAGAATAAAAGCCCGGATACTTATTAGGCGTATTCCACAATTGAGCATACTGCTGATACTGGTTATTATTTTTATTATACTGTCTTTTTCCACAAAAGGTTTTTTTTCGGGGAGCAACCTCGTTAATATACTGCGGCAGGCCTCTTCATATTATATCACGGCAATCGGTATGACTTTTGTGCTCATACTGGGGGGTATCGACTTGTCAGTCGGTTCCATTGCCTGCCTTTCAGGCACAATGGTCGCAGGCTTTCTGGTGCATTTTCAGCTGCCCACCCCTGTTTCGTTTCTGCTTGGCATGTTAATCGGCGTGGCAGCAGGGTTGATTAACGGGCTGGTGGTATCCAAACTGCGCCTGCCGTCTTTCATCGCCACGCTGGCCATGATGAGCTCGGCGCGCGGTCTATCTCTGATCTATTCGGGGGGATACCCGATTGTCGACTTTCCGCAAAGCGCGGTGTTTCTGGGGCGCGGACAGCTGCTGGGCATACCGATGACGGTCATTTTCTTTGTGGTCATCATTGCGCTTGCCTGGTTTGTGCTGAACAAAACGCGGTTGGGCCGGCATATCTACGCAATCGGCGCCAGTGAGGAATGTGCGCGGTTGTCGGGCATCCATATTGACGCTGTCAAAATAGCGGTGTATGCCATCAGCGGGCTGACCGCTGCGATAACAGGCATGCTGCTCACGATGCGGCTGTCATCCAGTCAGCCTACGCTTGGAGAGGGCATGGAGCTTGACGCCATCACGGCGGTGGTGCTGGGCGGCACCAGCCTTTTTGGCGGCCAGGGCTATATTGTGGGAACAATAATTGGGGCTCTGTTTTTAACGGTGCTGAACAACGGGCTCAACATACTGGCTCTATCCGCTTTCTGGCAGCAGGTGATCAAGGGTGTGGTTCTTATTATAGCGGTAAGCCTTTATGAAAAAAGACGAAAATAATAAGAAGAAAAGGTAAAACGATGAGGTTTGCCAGCAAAGTGTGTCTCATACTGCTTCTTATATTCGGTCTTGCGATGCAGGGATGCAGCCCAGGCAACGAAGAACCCGCGCCGCAGAACAGGGATGAGGACGAGATCGTGATCGGTATGGTCGTGATGAATTACGGCTTCCCCTTTTTTCAGGATCTGCTGGCTGCTGCCAAGCTGGCCGCCAACAACATGCAGGTGAAGCTGCTCGACTTTGATGCCGAAGGCGACGCCGTGACGCAGATGAACATCATCAACGACATGATTTACGCCATGAATATTGATGTCATCTGTCTGAACCCGGTTGATTCGGATGCGATAGGCAGCTCGGTGATGGAAGCGAATGCCGTTGGCGTGCCGGTTGTTACAGTGGATGTGGGCACCACCAAGGGAAGTGTGGAGGCTCATGTGTCGTCCGACAACATGGAAATCGGACGCATTGCCGCCCGATATGCGCTGGAGTTGTTGAATGAAAAATACGGCAAACCTTACGGCACCATCGTGATGGTGGGTTTCCCGCAGATCAGTTCGATGCGCCAACGCATCGAGGGTTTTCAGGAAGTGATCAGCCAATACCCGGATATCAAGCTGATCAACCGTGATCCGGTGAAACTGAACAGTGAGCTGAACATGCGGTTGATGGACGATTTGATACAGACATACCCGGCAGGCACCATTGACGTTGTATTTGGCGCCAGCGGAACGACCACCAGCGGTATGCTGGCCGCCACAGAGGCCGCCGGGCGCACCGATTACAAGATGATTTCGGTGGACAGCTCGCCCGAGCTGACCACAAAAATGCTGGATGAAAGCAGCGTGCTGAGCGGTATGGTTGTGCAGTTCCCCACGGATATGGCGCGGGAGGCCATTGAGATATGCGTCAAGGTGGCCAAGGGCGAGCAGATAAAAGAAAAAGTGGTGAACACCAGAATCGAACTGGTGACGCGCGATACGATTGAAGATTATCTAAAACGCATGTCGGTTGTGGAAAAAGAGATCGCCCCTTACAAAAAATGAACCCGTGATTACTGTTTGCCGGAAGCGTAAAGAAGAAGCTCTTTTGAGCTTGTTTTTTGGGCGTTGAGATCCGCGACGATTTCACCGTTGTTCACGACATAGATGCGATCGCACATGCCGATAAGCTCACGCAGATCGGATGACGAAAACAATATGCTTTTTCCTTTCTGAGCCAGGCGATTGATGATATTGTAAAGCTCTACCTTGGACGACGAGTCGAGCGAGGTCGCGGGCTCGTTCATGATCAGCACTTGTGCGTCCGCGTACAGCATCTTTGAAATGGCAATTTTCTGCTGCGTGCCCCGGCTCAGATACCGCGAGGGCAGAAAAGCGTTTTGCATCATGATATGCAGCCGTTTGATGTAATACTGCACGGCGTTTACTATCAGGCGTTTGCGTATCAGGAACAACTTTTCCGCTTTTTTCAGATTGGCCAGCGTGATATTATAATGCGCGTCCATCAGCAAATGCACGTTCTTGGCGTTCTCTTCGCTTAAATAGGCAATACCCATTGCCAGCGCCTTGTATGGCTTTTTCACCCAGGCTTCCTGCCCGTCCACGACGATGCGGCCGGATGATATTGGATCGATACCGGCCAGCAGCCGCGTTAGCTCCGCCTTTCCCGAATCATGGAAACCGGCGACGCCGACGATCTCGCCCCGCCGCAGATAAAGGCTCGCGTTTCTGACCGTGCCGTCAGCATTGCTGATGTTCTCGGCGACAAGCACGCGTTCTCCCTTGGAAGCGCGCGTTTTTGGATATCGGTTGATGATATCGCTGCCGGCCATCTTTTCGATCAGCTGTTCGGCCTGGAGCCCAAGGTTATCCACTATATGCGCCACTTCACCGCCGCGAAGGATCACAATACGGTCGGCAATGCGCAAAACTTCCTCAAGCTTGTGCGAAATGAAGATAACGGCAATGTGCATTTCCTTGAGCCGGCAGATGGTGTTGAACACGAGCTGCACATCCTGGTCGGCAAACTGTGATGTGATTTCGTCGAGGATGATCAGCTTTGTCGGCGTGACAATGGCTTTGGCGATTTCCACCATGCGCTTTTGTGCTGACGACAGTGTGGCGACGATATCGGCAGGGTCGAAGCTGCATCCGAGAAGAGACAGAACCTCACGCGCGCGCTCCTGCTGTCTGGACTTGTTAACGATCATCGTGCCGGGATGGCAGATTTCGTGACCGGCGAATATATTGTATTCCACAGTGAATTCATTGAACAGCTTTGGTTCATGAAACAGCATTTTGATACCGAGCTTTTGCGCGTCGCTAACGGAGTTGATCGCAACCGGCTGGCCCTCCAAATAAATACCGCCCGACGCGCTGGGAATAACGCCCGCCAGGATGCGCATGCTGGTGGATTTGCCCGCGCCATTTTCGCCGATGAGCGCACAAACCTCGCCTTCGTTAACAGCAAAGCTGATATCGCGGATCACGATGCTGCCGTCAAGCTTGGCGCTGATCTTTTCTAAACGGAAAACCTCGTTATTCACGTTGCACCTGCATTTATATGTTATAAGAGGTCAGTATTTTTATATTATGATCGAAGAAATACTTTTTGTATTCGCTGTCCAGCTTCTCATTGGAGATATAGATATCATAATCCGTCAGATGAGCAATCTGGTGGAGGCTGACCTTATTGAACTTCGTGTAGTCGGCCAATATGACGACTTTTTTTGCTATATTATTGATTTTGTTAAATATATCCAGCGTTTCAAAGTCACTGGAGGTGAGGCCGGCTGTGAAGTCCAAACCTTGCACCGACATAAACGCTTTTTGCACAAACATACCTTCGAGGTGGCGCATGGCTTTGTGCCCGTATGAGAACATCAGCCCGTTATCGTATGAGATCTCCCCGCCGACGAACTGAAGGTTGCGGATATGCGGAGCCAGTTCAATAAGCGCGTTGACATTATTGGTGACCACGGTCAGGTTTTTAAGATCGATGACCTTGCGCGCGAGGGCAAGACACGTGCTGCCCGCTCCGATGAATATGCTTTCTCCGTCCTCAATGATTGTTTTGGCAAGATTGGCGATGTGGTCCTTATCCTCCTGACTTTCCTGCATAAACTGTATCAGGCTGTTGTCATATTGCTCCGCGAGCATGGCTCCGCCGTGGGATTTAATCAGAAAGCCTTCTTCTTCAAGCTGATCAAGATATTTGCGGACAGTCACGTTGCTGACTTGAAGCATATTGCACAACGTTGCGATATCGACTGTTTTTTGTTCTTTTAGAATCCGTTTGAGAATTTCTATTCGCTGTGCTGGAAACACACAAACACCTCTTTTTTGAGTTACAAAAAGTTGAACAAACTTTTCATTAATTATATATGAAGGCAGAATAAAAGTACACTATATTTCTTTTTTCTGTCTGACTGACAGTGGATATACACTTGATAATGCTGTGAAGACCTCGCCCATCCCGAAAACAGTTTAAGGCAGCGCAAGGTGAGAGCTTCCCGGGGGTTCTTGCTTGCACCTGCGCGCAGATGAAAACTTGCTTCTCAAACGGGTAATTTGTACGGCCAGCAGCAGTTGTCAGGAAATCTGCCCATGTGTCCGGTTTGTTATTTGTGTGACCGTCTGCCGATGTACCGCTATCTTGATTGTTTAATTGTCTCACGAATGAAATCTATACGCATTCATTCATCATTTTATTTTTCTGAAAGCACGAATCCATTCAGGGCATCCGACTCGGAATTTACAGCAAGCTGCAGCCATGCTGGTGCTTGAGTCATCGTTATGCTGTATATGCTAGAGTCATCGGACTGTTCGGTTTTTTCTATGTATATTTTTCCTTCTGCATAAATGTAATCCGGATCGCTCTTTATTGCAAAGCTCATGATGCAGGCATCTGCTTCATCGGCATATGATTCGCTGCCTTCCTCGAGCGTCAGACCAGCATATTGTTTCACCGAAGTGATAGGTATAGGATTGACCTAAACTTTCCGTTTTGCCGTCCCCATGCAAATACAGGGAGCCCTTATCTACAGAGACATCGACCGTAGAGTACCGAAGATTAATATCAATCGGGAAGCGCAGGGAAAAAAGCACTGACATAAGGATTGAATGACCACGTGAGACCTTGCGAGACAACAGGGTTATTCACAAATCCTTGTACATCTGCATTTTGATTGAGCAAATCGAGGTGTTCATCTGTCATTTCACCGTTCTCAGACAGCTTGACAAGCCTTATATACATCGGGGCTGTACCGGTTCCGCTGCCGCCCATGAGGACGCATAAGCTGCCGTTAATGGGGATATGCCATATCAGCAGCCCCGAGCCTGTATCAACATGCTCAAACTGCTCAAAATCGCGCATGCTAAGTACCGATACAAACACTTCTTCGAGCTGCATGGCGCTATTCCTCTTTATAATTCTCTATCATATGTTTTATCTCTTCGATTTCATCAGCCGTCAGCGATTTATTGTCTGTAAAGGCCGCGATGAATTTCGGCAGAGAACCGTCGAAAGTACGCTCAATAAAATCCTTGCTTTCATGACGCTGTATCTCTTCCTTGGAAATCAGTGAAGTCACAACAGAATCGTTACTCGACATGATTCCGCGTTCAATCAGGCGCTTTAATACCGTGTATGTCGTTGTCCTCTTCCACCCGAGATTATCGGCACAAAGCTGAATGAGTTCCCGCATCATAATTGGTTCATGCTCCCATACGATGCACGCAAAACGATATTCACTGTCAAATATTTTTGGCGTATTCATAAACCCTCTTTGTCTAATGTGTTAGTCAAGCGTAGTCTAACGCGTTAGACGGAGTCTGTCAATATTTTCTTACACCCACGTTAAAAAGGCACAGCAGCGGGACGACGGCTAGGTTGGGTACGGTAGGCGTGCGGATGTCCATGTACGTGCACCATGTAAGAATGGTAATAAAAAAAGCATCCATCAGGATGCGCAAGAAAAATACACATATTACCTCATAGACTAATTGAAATTTGTCTGCTTTCAGTTATTTTATTATATCCTCTGTTTATATGCCCGCATAGCGAAAAACCAGGCCACAAACATAATCCCTATGCCCCAAGCCAGCGCAACCCATATTTCTTTACCTACAGGTTCACAATTAAGCAATGCACGCACCGTATCAACGACTGACGTTGCCGGCTGATTCTCCGCGAACCAGCGAACAGCGGCAGGCATGGTCTCGGTCGGAGCAAAAGCGGAGCTGATAAAGGGCAGGAAGATCAGCGGGTATGCGAACACAGACGCTCCCTCTGGGGATTTCGCCGTAAGCCCGGGGATGACCGCAACCCATGTTAAAGCAAGCGTAAATAGCGCGAGTATTCCCGCAACGGACAACCACGAAAGTATTC
>CAZNVX010000105.1:0-8728 GCA_964576225.1 uncultured Christensenellaceae bacterium | reverse complement strand
AGGCCCAGCGCCTGCCGGCCCACCGCGCCGGTTGCACCGAGGATCGAAATTTTCTTCATCTATTGTCCTATATCCTTCATGCCGCTATATATATTGTATAAAAAGCGAAAACGGCCGGAGCGATGAACAGCACGCTGTCGAGTCTGTCCATCGCGCCGCCGTGTTCCCCCATGATTCGTCCGAAGTCCTTAATACCAAACCGGCGTTTAACTGCCGAAGCCGCCAGATCGCCCACCTGCGCCAGCACCGATAACACCAGCCCCAGCGGCAGATACCACCATGCGTCCATGTTAACGCCGAACAGCGGCTGCAGCAGCAGCCCGAGCACATAAACGCCTGCTGTTCCAAACACCGCCCCGCCAATTGCGCCCTCCACCGTTTTCTTCGGGCTGATCGCTTCCGCCAGCTTATGCCGCCCGAACAGGCGGCCGCAAAAATACGCGGTCGTATCGGTGATAATCGCCGAACCAAATGCGACAATCAGCAAAAACCGTGATGCCTGCGCATCGGGCAAGCACACTGTCGCGATCAGAAACGCGAAAAACAGCCCGGGATACACCATCGGCAGCACCGTGAAAAGCCCGTCGGCCACATCGCGGCCCGACAACACAAGAACAGCAAACACAGCTATAACGCACAGCGTCAGCAGCGCTGCCGCACCGGAGAGCCCCCCGGCAAATTCGTATGCGGGATAGAGCAGCACCGCATATGCATAGCCTATGACGCGCAGGGGCTTCGATATACCCGAGGCCACGTTCATCAATTCGTGCATACACAGAACGCCCGCCAGCGCCACGACGATTTTCGCGTACAGCCCATGCAGCCATACAGTGGACACCAGCAAAGCCAGCGCCGGTATGGCGAAAAGCAACCTCTTTATCAATCAACATCCTCCAAAACACATATCCCATAAGCCTGCGTCTTTGGGAATCCCCCATCACAATCCACCAAAACGCCTGTCTCGCCCGGCATAGTCTGCCAGCGCTTTTGCGTACGCCGCTTCGTCAAAATCCGGCCAGAGCGTATCGGTGAAATAGAGCTCGGCATAAGCCAGCTGAAACAGCAGGAAATTGCTGATGCGTGCCTCTCCGCTCGTCCGTATCAACAGATCCGGATCCGGCTGCCCCGCTGTATACAGCGCGGACGATATCCAGGCGTCATCCACATCCTCCGGCTTAATCCCAGCCTCGAGCGCGCGCTGCACCGCCTCAACAATTTCCTGCCGGCCTCCATAATTGATCGCCATGTTCACAGTCAGTCCGGAATTGTCCTTCGTGGTGTCCACCGCCCGGCTGATTTCCGCCTTCACTTTATCCGGAAGCACAGATATATCGCCCAGAGTGCGGATGCGCACGTTCTTTTGATGCAGCTCAGGCAGTTCCTGAATCAGGTATTCCACCAGCAGCGACATCAGCATACTGACCTCGTCCGAGGGGCGTTTCCAGTTTTCTGTGGAGAAGGCATACAGCGTCAGAAACCGGATACCGGTGTCTGAGCTCATGCGGATAATGGTGCGGACGCGCTCCACACCAGCGCGGTGCCCCGCGCTGCGCGGCAGGCCGCGTTTTTTAGCCCAGCGGCCATTGCCGTCCATGATGACCGCGACATGCACGGGCAGACGATGTTGATCAATCTGGCGGTATATTTGCGTATCCGGCCGGCAGCGCCGGCCAAATAATATGTTTGCGATAACGCCCAAACCGCTTCTCCTAACCTGCCTGCGTTTTAAAATGCGACACCGTGATCTCTATGCTATTATTGCCAACACACCGCTGACGTATAACGCGCGCCGAATCGGCTTCCTCCACGCCCCGGCGCGACTGATAGGTCACGCTTTGCACATCATAACCCAGCGCCTCGAGCAGCGCCTTGGCTTCATCGGCCACAAGCCCGATAACGCAAGGTGTCATACAGACATGATCTCGCTCTCTTTGCCTTTTACGATTTCGTCGATCTGTTTGGTGAACTCGTTGGTGAGCTTTTGCACGTCGTTCTCCAGATCGTCAAAATCGTCTTCAGTGATCTCGCTCGCTTTTTTGGCCTTCTTGAAAGCTTCGTTCGCGTCACGGCGGATGGAACGCACGGCCACCTTGGCGTCCTCGCCTTTCTTGCGTATTGTCTTGGCCAGTTCCTTGCGGCGTTCCTCCGTCAGTTCCGGCACCACCAGGCGAATCACCTTGCCGTCGTTGGCGGGATTAATGCCAAGGTCCGATTTTTGTATGGCCTTCTCGACTTCGGGGATCATTTTCGTATCCCACACGGCGATCACCAGCATACGCGGCTCAGGCGCCGAGATGTTGCTCAGCTGGTTAAGCGGCGTCGGCGTTCCATAATAATCCACCAGGATGCCGTCGAGCAGCTGGGGGTTGGCCCGGCCTGCCCGGATATGCGACAGATCTTTTTTAAAGACGGCAATTGATTTTTCCATCTTAATTTTCGCCGTATCCAGCGCTTCGTGTTTGACTTGCATACTTAACCTCCTGTCAGTATAAAATGTCGAAAAGCTTGTCTTTTCAGCGTTGCCTTATGGTGCTGAGTTGATGCGCGTGCCGATATTCTCGCCCATCACCACGCGCTTGATGCCGTCTGCCATATCCACTCCAAAACAGACGATCGGGATATTGTTGTCCATACACAGTGACACGGCCGTGGTATCCATGACCGACAGCCCCTGGTTGATCACGTCGATATAACTGATAAAATCATACTTTTTGGCATGCGCATTGGTCTTTGGATCGCAGTCGTACACGCCGTCCACGTTCTTGGCGAGCAGAATCATCTCCGCTTCGATTTCGGCAGCACGCAGCGCCGCGGCGGTGTCTGTGGAAAAGTACGGGTTGCCGGTGCCGCACGCAAATATCACCACGCGTCCTTTTTCCAGATGCCGCATCGCCCGTCTCCGGATATACGGCTCGGCGATCTGCCGCATCTCAATGGCGGTTAACACCCGCGTCTGCATGCCCTTGCTTTCCAGCGCATCCTGCATGGCCAGCGCGTTGATCACAGTGGCCAGCATGCCCATATGGTCCGCCGTCGTCCTGTCCATGCCAACGCCGCGACGGCCGCGCCAAATATTGCCGCCGCCCACGATAATGCCGATTTCTACGCCCAGCTCGGCCACCTCGATCACCTGATCCGCCACCTGATTCATCACGTCAAAGTCAAAACCCGTTCCGGTGCTGCCCGCCAGCGCTTCGCCGCTGATCTTGAGTATGATGCGCTTGTATTTTGGCATAAAAAGCTCCCTTCCATCGTCCCCGCATGCCTTTTTGTGTTTCATCCACCCGTGCAAGGATCTGCCGGGCGACTGTAGAAAAGGGAGAGCTATGCTCCGGCTCTCCCTTCATTGATTGGCTATTTGGAAGCCTGCTTCATGACCTCTTCAGCAAAATCATCTTTTCTCTTTTCCAGCCCCTCGCCCATCTCATAGCGGGCAAAGCGCCTGATAGATATTTTCTCTCCGATTTCGGCGATTTTCTCGCTGACCAAGTCCTTGATCACTTTGTCAGGATCTTTCACAAACGACTGCTCCACAAGGCAGAACTCCTTGTAATACTTCTGGATTTTGCCCTCTACCATCTTCTCGATGATTTTTTCCGGCTTGCCCTCGTTCATAGCCTGCACGCGCAGTATCTCCTTCTCCTGTTCGATCACGGAGTCAGGCACCTCAGACGGCTCCAGATAAAGCGGGTTGGCAGCCGCGATATGCATCGCGATATCCTTGACCAGCGTTTTGAAAGCCGGGGTCTTGGCCACAAAATCAGTCTCGCAGTTGACTTCCACCAACACGCCGATTTTTCCGCCCATGTGGATATAGCTTTCCACCACGCCCTCGGCCGCGATACGGCCAGCCTTCTTGGCAGCGGAAGCAAGGCCTTTTTCACGCAGCACCTTGATGGCCTCTTCCATATTGCCGTTTGTCTCCGTCAGCGCGTTCTTGCAATCCATCATGCCCGCGCCGGTTTTTTCTCTTAATGCTTTAACATCACATGCCTGAATCATCTATCATACACTCTCCTTGTTCTATTTATGCTTGTTCGGACACGGCCACAGCGGCTTCTTCCTCATCAGCCGTGTCAAACCCGTCACTTATATCATCCGGTTCGTCCTGCACCTCGGCAGGCATAGTATCCACCAGCTGCTCGCCCTGTTTGGCCTCCAAGCACGCATCGGCGATCTTTGAAGCCAGCAGCTTGACGGCACGGATGGCATCATCATTGCCGGGGATCACGTAATCGATCTCGTCCGGATCACAGTTTGTGTCTACGATACCCACCAGCGGAATGTTCAGTGAATGGGCTTCGGCTATGGCAATGCGCTCTTTGCGCGGATCCACAATGAAGATCACGCCCGGCAGCTCTTTCATATCCCGAATGCCGCCCAGATTCTTTTGAAGCTTCTCGTGCTCATGCCGCAGTTTGATGACCTCTTTTTTGGGCAGCAGCGCGAACTCGCCGTTTTCTTCCATCTTCTCGATGCGCTCAAGCCGCCTGACACGGCTGCGTATCGTCTTGAAATTGGTGAGCATGCCGCCGAGCCATCTCTGGCTGACATAGTACATGCCGCAACGCTGCGCTTCCTGCTCCACTGATTCCTGCGCCTGTTTCTTGGTGCCCACAAAAAGCACGGTCTTGCCTTCCATTACCGCATCGCGCACAAAAAAATACGCCTGCTCCACCATTTTCACCGTTTTTTGAAGATCGATGATGTAGATGCCGTTGCGCTCGGTAAAGATGTACTTCTTCATCTTGGGGTTCCAGCGCCGCGTTTGGTGCCCAAAGTGAACACCCGCTTCCAAAAGCTGTTTCATTGAAATGACTGACATATTTTCCTCCTCGTTTTTACCTCCCACCGTTTCACCTTTTTAGCACAACCCGGAATATTCCGGGCACGAATGCAAAAATCCACAGTGGTGTGACATACATCCAAGATTATAGCACAGGGGTTTTTGATAATCAATAATTAATTGTCGATCATTTGGATATGCAGGGATCGCCTTTTTTCGGTTCACCTCTGCACAAGGGCGCGCTTAAGAGCACGCCGGAATTACGTCTTCAGATCAGAACGTTTTTTGACGCGTTTCATGGCGAAAACCTCGTCAAACACCACAATCAGACTGCCGACGATCAGCATCATATAGTAAGTAAGGAAACGCCAGATCAGCATGGCCACAGCCGTTGCGGCGCCGAATATCGGGCTGAAAAACAGTATGAAGCCGCCTTCAGACGCCCCCGCCGCCCCGGGCACCGGGATAAACGATACCGCAAGAAACAACATCGCCTGCAGCGTAAACACATCGAACACGCCATATGCCGTATAGCCAAACGACAAATAAACCAGATAAGGGATCACAAACAGAAACGACAGATTCAAAACGGAAATAAAGAACGAGCCCAGCGTCCGCAGCTTATGCTTCGAGATATAGGCCGCTGCCGTGTGATAGTCATCAATTGTCTGCTCAAACTTCTCCAGAACTTGCTCCCTGTCCTTGATCAGCTTAACGCGAAACAACAGCCGGATTATCCCCCGGCCGATTTTCACCACCAGTTTTTTGTTGACAATCGTTAATATGATGAATAACACGGCCATCAAGTTCACCACAAAACCCAGCACAGCAAACCAAAAGGCTTCGTGGTGATGCGTATAGTAATAAGCGCCCCCCAGACACATTCCGATGATGTAAATTGAACACAGCGACAGCTCGTAAATCACAAACTTCATACAGACAATGCATGTGGCCGTTCCCACCGGAACCTTGTTCCGGCGCATATACACCACCTGCATCGGCTGACCGCCCGAAGAGGACGGCGTGAGCGCGCAGTAATACAGCCCGATCATCCCGATCTTGATCGATTGCATCAGCGGTTCACGTTTATACATGTATTTTGTGATATCATGAAGCAGCAGCGAGTCCATCAGCCAGTATAACAGCAGCGCCGCAATACAGGCGAACAGCCACCAGATATTGAAGTTCTCCAAGGCGCTCCACATGTCGTCCAGGCTTGGCCCGAATATCAGGATGGCTCCTAGAACAATGCCGGTTATGCCCAAGTATATGATACTTAATAAGTGCGTTTTCTTCTTTTTCATCCGTCCTCCGAATTACACTTACAGCATCATATCAGATGCGCCCGTATAAATCAAGAAACCCACGTTGGCTGCGGTTCTGCGCCTGACCGTTATCTGGCCGCGCCGTACCGTTTGACCGTTTGGGTTTTTTTCAGATCTATCAGATACAGATAGCGCTCATAAGCCGCTTCGATCGCGTCCTCCCAGCTGCGGTAAACAGTGGCGCGGGCGGCGTCGCCCACCTGTGCCGTCTGATCGGGGTGATGAATAATATATTTGATCGTATCGGCCAGAGCCTCGGCATTATTCTCGATCAAAAAACCGTTCTCGTCTGTGATGCCCTGAGACGTGCTTGACCCGCGTACAAATACCGTGGGGCAGCCGCAGGCCGCGGCTTCGCGCGGCACCAAAGACGAGGTATCATACAAGGATGGAAACAGCATCGCGCTGCAGCGTAAATATATGTTCGCAATAAGCTCCCTGTCATGAATGCGCCCCGCAAACGTCACATTGTCCCGCATCCCCAGCTCTGCCGCCATTTTCTCCATATCGCTGCGGCGCGGGCCGTCGCCCACGAAAAGCATGTGGAATTTCTCTCCCCCGGCGTGAAGCCTGCCCAGCGCCTCAATCACCATTTTCAAATTTTTCTGCCAGACATGCTGGCCAATATACAGCAGAAGCGGCGTGTCGGCCTCCAGGCCAAACATGCTGTTGACCGCCTCGTCGGTTTCTTTGGATCGGTAGCGGATATCGATATCGCAGCCGTTCTCCATGATATACACATCACCGTTAAAGCCATACTCCCGCAGCGTTTCCACGGAAGCGTCGTTAACCGTCCAAACCTCGTCTGCCGATTCATAAAAGGCGGCTATCATCAACAGCACGCTTTCAACGATTCTGTCGGACTTGAGCGCTGCTTTGAAATCATCTTTATATTTTGAATGAAACGTGGCCACAAAAGGTATGTTTCTTTTGCGGGCGATGCTTTTGCCCGCCATACCCGATGAAAACGGGCTGTGCGCATGAACGATATCAAAAGGAATTTTTTTCAGATCCATCCAGAAAGCTGTTGACATCTGGGGCAGCCCAAAGCGGTATTCATGACGAGTGGGTACCTTGACAGAGGAATACCGGTAAACAGGATAATCATAATTATCAACGGCATCCGGATATTTAGGCGTCACCACACAGCATGAGCCATATTTTTTGTTCATCCAGTAAGCATAGTTTTTGACGACATTGGCCACCCCATCCACGATTGGGGGAAAAGATTCGTTGAACTGGCCGATTGTGATGCTCATTCTTAAAAAGCCCTCCCTGCGGCGCTGCCCTTAGCGCAGACCTCCATCATTATAACAAACCCCATGTTTTTTTCAATCAGCCAATTGTAAATATTCCTTTTGGGCGGAGCTATACACATGTGTAGCCCCCGTCAATGATGATATCACTGCCCGTCATATACGATGACGCATCGCTGGCCAGATAAACGAGTATGCCTTTGAGCTCCTCCGGGCTGGCAATGCGCCGCATCGGTATCATGCTGCGGAATGTGTCATACAGATCTTCGCGCTTGCGGTTCATTTCCGTATCAAAGAAACCCGGGCTGATGCTGTTGACACGGACGCCTTTTTCAGCCCACTCAACCGCCATGCCTTTGGTGAGGGATTTCACGGCGGCTTTGCTGGCGCAATAATGCGCGATATGCACGGGTATATTGATGATGGATGCAGACATTGACGCCATGTTGATAATGGATCCGCTGCCTTTGGCAAGCATCACGCGCGCCTCCTCCTGGCAGCAGTACAGCACGCCTTTCACGTTGGTGTCCATAATTCTGTCCAGTTCGTCCCCTGTGATATCCATCACCTCATCGCCTCCTGAAACGCCCGCATTGTTAAAGGCAATATCCAGCGTTCCAAAAGCGTCCAGCACGTCGCGTACCGCGGCCTTCACATCGGCCTGCACAGACACATCGCCAGTCAAGCCAATCACCCTCGCCGCATAACGCGACCCAATCAAGCCGGCAGCTTTCATCACGGTATCCTTTTTGCGACCCATAATGGCCACATCCGCACCACATTCCGCAAAGGCTTCCGCAACCGCAAAGCCAAGCCCCCTCGTGCCGCCGGTCACCAGCGCCTTTTTACCTTTTAAACTAAATAGCTCGCAAACTCCCATCTTGCATCCCCTCTCTTTTTTCACTCGTCAGGGCACAGGTCTTCATCAAGCCGCTTGCGGTGATGATATTAACCGCTTGGGTGCGCCTGTGGTATATTGAACAAAAGTGCCTGGTTAAATGGTAAGCAAAAAAAGCCCAATGCCCCTTCATATATGGCAATAGACGTTCAGTCGATAATTTCATCGATCAGTGTTTTCAGATCCTCTTTCTCCTGGGGATCCTTGAACGAGACCGATATGTCTTCCGGCTTGTCTTCGTTCTCGTATATCCAGGAGTAATCGTCATACTTGGGCTTGAAATCGCCTATACTCTTTGGCGCTGCCTTCGGCTCCGCTTCAGGCGTTTCTTCCTGCTGTCCGTCATCCACAGGCGGGGTTTGAAAATCACCGGATTCGAGCTCGCCGAGCATCTTGTTGATCTCAAACAGCTCCATAAACCCGGCATCTCCCGCCGTTCCGGAGTCATCCGACGGCGCTGATG
>CAZNVX010000104.1:0-8883 GCA_964576225.1 uncultured Christensenellaceae bacterium | reverse complement strand
CCGCCAGCACAGCCAGCGCCAGCAGCGACAGCGGCAGCACCATCTGCGCCGCCACATTGATCCACGAGACCCCCTCCTGCATCAGCAGCGAATCGTCCCCCAGCAGCATAAACAGCAGCGCCGCCGCGGCCATCGCCGCCGTCAGCACGCACGCCGCCGGTCTGCGCGCCGCCAGATAACACCGTTTGAGGCGCTCTCCCGTCCGTTTTTCCCACTGCCGGTAATTGTCCGCGAAACCCATGCCCCGCCCTCCTGTTTGCGATAAAGTTGGGTCTATTATACATGCGCCAAAGCCCCGGTGCAACACTGTTTGGGGCTCGGGGCTCCTAACTGCCACGCCTGCCTTCAGCGGCCTTATTTTTGGATACGATGTTATATTCTGTTGATGTTTCCGGAGCGCCTGTGGTATAATCAGTTACCGTATGGACGAGGCTATTGGCGGGGTTTGCCTGCCTCTCCGCCGGTAGCCGGCAACGCCGCCGTATATACAAGGGGACTCATATTCGTGACGTATTGACAAGCCTGCCCGGCTTGGATATATAGTAAACTCTGCTGCTTGTGGACCGGATCAAATCACTTAATATCGAGGAAATGATGATGGGCAATTTTAGCATTGAGCTTCCCGTAACCTTTTCTTATGTATGCCCCGACTGCCGCCAGGAGATCCCGCACAACTACACGCACGAAGTCGTCATGAGCACCGCCTATCTGGACTTCACCTGCGCATGCGGCTTTTCCCGCAAAGTGCCAACCGCCGAGCTGATTGAACAAGCCCGGGAGCGCGCCATAAACGAGTTTAAAAGCCTGTTTTAACCGCTCTGGATATAACGCATCTGTCCACAGCCGTCCGTCTGTAACGGGAGGATTTTGTATGCGCCCGCCAAACATAAAAAGGATGCCGTCTTCCGGCACCCCTTTCGTGGCTATCGTCTTTAAAGTCGGTTAGTCCTTGTCTTTGTTGGCAAAATAGTTCATGATCAATTTCATCACGCTCTCGGCAATGCTCACAATCGTCATCACTGTACCGGAGTCGCCTCCCGAATCGGCATCGCCGGTGAACATCTTTTCAACCGCAGCGATGGACGTCCCCACCTTCTCGGCGTTCTGGTCCACGCTCACGCTGGCCTTATTCAGATTCTCAGCCAGGTCGGGCAACTGCTTCAATGTTTTGCCCACATGCGCGGCGTTGTCGTCAATCAGCTGGTTCACCTTTTTGATCGTCCTGTTAAACCTGACCAGGCAGATAATCAGCAGCACACCGACCGCCGCAATCAAACATGCCCCAAAAAAGGCTGCCAGAAACACCAACAGGTCGTTCACGTTTACATACATACCCCCACTCCTTCACTGATACTTTATCCTTTGTTTCGCCTCACGCCCGGCGGGAGACCATTATAAGGCTTCCGTTATGTTATTCAGCCTTGGGAGCCTCTTCAGTCTCCTCTTTTTCATCCTTTTTGCTGACCTTCTGTTTCACGGCAGCCGCCGCCTTTTTCGCGCCTTCCGCAATCTGAGCGCGTGTCTCTTTGCCGGGTTTGGGCGCAAGCAGCACACCGGCCGCCACGCCGACCGCCGCACCCGCAGCCACGCCGACCGCAACCTTTTTGGCCGCTTCCTTCTTGGCCTTCGCTTCGGCCTTCTTCTTATTCGCATCCAACAGATCCTTAATGGACATATCGATACCTCCCCTTTAAGTATTAGAACTGTATGTGTTCTTTCATTATTATTATATATCAATTCTGTAATTATGACAACTATCTCCAGTTTTGATAAGCCGCTTGGCGAACATTCAACCCGCTGTTATGCGGGTTTAACCCTTTGTGCTGCTGCTTTTCGTGTTTTTTCTTTTGTTTTTGTTCAAATGCTTGACCATTCGGCACTTTCCGTGTATGAAAAAGGTGCCGCCCGCAGCACCCTGTTCTTATGGCATGTTCGCCCGCACCGGTTAATCCTTGTCCTTGCCTGCGAAATAGCCCATAATCAGCTTCAATATGCTCTCCGCAATGCCCACAATGGTCTGCAGCGTGCCCGTCTCGTCTCCGGGTGTCCCGGCAAACACCGCTTCGATGGCGCCGAACGATGTCCCGACCCTGTCGGCGTTCACCTTCACGCTTGCGCCGGCCTTCTCCACGCTTTCCGCCACACCGGGCAGCAGCCTGATGGCTCTGCCCAGCGGCGCGGCATTGTCATCGATGAGCCTGGTCAGCCGTTTCGCCGCCCTGCTGATGTTGACCAGCGTAACAATGAGCATCACGCCGACGGCCACCACCAGGCATGCTCCGAAAAAAACGCCTAGGAAAATGAGCAGGTCGTTCACACTAATCATCATTTCGTCATGCCCCTTTTTAAGAGATATGTGCGTTCCGGCCGGGACCATGCCCGCCGGAACTGCCTGAACACCCGGGGGCTTAAGCCTCGGGCGTCACGTCCGCCTTCCTGCTCACCTTCTGCCGCACAGCTGCAGCCGCCTTTTTCGCTCCCTGCGCAAGGCGCGCACGCGTCTCCCTGCCGGCCATCGGCGCAAGAAGCACGCCGGCTGTCACACCGGCCGCCGCGCCGACTGCCGCGCCAATCGCCGCCGTTTTGGCGGTTTTCTTGAATGCCGCCATCTTCGCCTTTTTCTTTCTCAACGCCATCAGATCCTTGATTGTCAATCTGCCACCTCCCCTCTGTCTATACTGCTTCCTTCTACCTCCCTGTCATACACTTATGCGCAGCATCCGTATTCGGTGCGCGGCAGAAACGGCATTTTTTAAGAAAATGTGACAGCCCGGTTCTGTCTTTTTTTTGATCCCAACGGACAGATCCTATCAATTCAGTTTCCACGGCACACCCCTGCGTTGTCCCGCCCGCCGTCCTGTGCCCCGGCAGATAGCACCGCGCGAATCTTGCGCAGCGCCGTCAGCCGTATGCGCCCGCACGACGCAACAGAGCAGAAAAGCTTCTGCGCTGTCTCCTCCACACGCCGGTTTTCAAAGTAGCGCAGCCGCACATATCCCGCCTCCGCCGCGCCCAGCCCGGCCCGCCGCACCACCGCTTCTATGCGTTCTACCGCCGCGCGCTCCTCATTCAGCCGCCGTTCGATGGATTTGAGCTCTGCGCCAAGCTGGTCAGCCAGCAGCACCGCCGCCCGTTCCACCGGGCTTGCACCGCCGCGTCTCTTACCGCTTGTGCGCACCACACCGCCGGATAACGGAATGTCCGACGCGCATTTCTCATATGCGTACCGCGCCTCCGTCAAATCATGCATCAGCCGCCCGATACTCCGCCTGGCGTGCCAGTAATCACGCAGATACATTTCTATGTCCGTCATATGCATTGTCCTCCCCGGATAGCCTGATTGTCTGGCGGCCGCAAGCATGGCTCTACAGCCCTCCTGTGTGCGCCGGTCGGCGTTTTGCCGTCTGCATAAACAGCGCCCACGCGTAACACCGCACGCACACGTCGCACACATCGATATCATCGTGGACGTAATGGTCCTCGCCGTCGCGGACGGGACGCCCGCAGTAGCCGCAGCGCATCACCACGGGCGGCGCTTCCGCTTCACCGGAAAAACGGTCATCCCACATCGTGCAGCCTCCTGCTGGCATCATGACCCTGTTTGCCCGCCTCAATCATCGCGTCGATCGCCTTGTCCATCCGCTCCAGCTGGGTCACCGCCAAATCTGCCAGCACCGACGACGCCACCGCCGTGTTTCTGTCCGGCCGGCTTTTCAGCGCATGCGCCAGCAGCTCCATCGTCTGCGCCAGCGCGTAGAACCGCCGGCTTTCGTGCAGATAATTGTCCTTCATCACCGTCTCCTCCCCTGCGCCTGTGCGTAAAACACACCGTACACATCCTGCTCCCCAATACCCAGTACCCGCGCAATGCGCGCTGCCACACGCGGCGACGGGCAGCGGGTGCCGCCTTCGATGTCCGAATAATAGCCCTGGGATATAGCTGCGGCGCGAGACACCTGCGTCTGCGTCAGGCTCGCGCCCTCTCTCAGCCTGGCCAGCTTTACTCTCATGGGTTTTGCCCTCCGTTTAATAGCTTATGGCTATATTCTACTGGCACTCATCGCCCGCGTCAATAGCTTCACGCTATACTTTACAAATCTATCGCTATAAGCTATAATCGTAGAGTGACGATACTTTGGTGTCACAATACAACCGCAAAGGATACCATTATGGAAGACGATCTTTCCAAAAGGCTGCGCCATCTGAGACAGACCCAGCACCTCACACAATCCGCCCTGGCACAGCGCGTGGGCATCACGCAGGCGTACCTCGCCGAGCTGGAGAAGGGCATCAAACGACCGTCCCTCGACGTGCTTGAAAAGCTGTGCGTCGCGCTCTCCTGCTCTGCCGATTATCTGCTGGGTCTCTCAGACAGCCGCGGTTACCGTCCGCTAAGCGAAGAAGCTCCGCCGGATTTGTCTGCCCGCGGCATCACACCCGAGCTGCTGCGGGAGGTCTGTGCGCGCAACGTCACCGGACGGGAACTCAAGCTGGCTCTGGATTTCGTCAAAACCATACAAAACGAAAATGCCGAAAACTAGCCGCCAGTCCGTCTGTGTTGCCCCGCTTGATGCGAACTTGTGTTCCCATTTTACACATTAGCTGTCCGCGTTTCGGGACTATTTTAAGCTCTTCGGTTTTTCAGGTTAAGAAACGAGCCGGGCAGCGATATCCTTGCGCTTCCATGTCCGCTTAGCGGGCGCCTCGGTTTTTTTCATCTCCCATATTTCGATAATGTTTTACATTGTTTTCACCACATGGTAAGATGATTCAAAGACGAACTGCCTTTTTTCCCGTCATATCGTTTTAATCCGCCGGAGGCTGCTATATGAAACCTGCGACGAAAACTCTCTCTCGCCAAGAGACAAGCCCTGTTTGCGAAGCCCTGCGCATCGCGCTGCCGTATCTGATATTCGGCTGCTTGTGGATCTTTTTCAGCGACTGGCTGCTTGACCTTGCGCCCGATCAGGCCAGCATGATGCTGATCTCCAACTTAAAGGGCTGGGTTTATGTGTTTGTGACCGCCGCCCTGCTCTGGGTGCTCGTCTACAGCCGCGTCAAGCGTTTACAGGCACACGAAAAAGAGCTGGCGGACAGCGAAGCACGCTTTCGGCTGCTGGTGGAATGCGCGCCGGATGCGGTGCTGGTGCAAACCGATTACCGCTTTGCGTATGTAAATACCAAAATGGTGGAGCTGCTGGGCGCCAAATCTGCGGATGAACTGATCGGTCGTTACATTGCCGACTTTTTCGCAGAAGAACACCGCGGGCTGGTGACCGAAAGGATACGCAGTATCAACGAGGACAAACACGCCCTGCCAATGCGCGAGCTGACGCTTATGCGCGATGACGGAGCCCGTGTGGACGTTGAGGTGTCGTCGGTGCCGGTGCGCTTCGGCGACAAGGACGGCGGGTTGGTGTTCCTCCGCGATATCACTGAGCGCAGGCGCAGCGAGACAACCCGGCTGAAGCTGGAGATGCAGCTGCGGTTAAAGCAGCGGCTTGAATCCGTCGGCACGCTGGCCGGCGGCATCGCCCATGAAATCAATAACCCGATATCCGGCATCATCAACTACGCGCAGCTGATCGAGGACAGCCCGCTGGCCGACGAGCAGACCCGCGAGTACAGCCGCGAGATCATCCACGAGAGCATGCGTGTGGCCGCCACTGTCAAAAACCTATTAAGCTTTTCCGAGCGCGGCCAGCAAACACACACCTCCCAGTCTGTCGGCAGCCTGATCAGCCAGACGCTCGAGCTGATTGAGGCCGTGCTCCGGCATGACCAGATTGCCCTCACGGTCAGCGTTGACAGCACGCTGCCGGCCATAAAATGCAACGCCCAGCAGATACGCCAGGTGCTGATGAACCTGATCACCAACGCGCGGGACGCACTCAACGCCCGCTACGCCGGCTTTGACGACAACAAGATACTGCGTATCGCCGCCGCTGCTTTTGAGCGGGACGGGCAGAGCTGGGTGCGCATCACGGTGGAGGACCACGGTGCGGGCATCCGCGAGGAGCTGCTGCCGATGATCTTCGACCCGTTTTTCACCACCAACATGCGCAGCGAGCGCACCGGCCTTGGGCTGTCCATCAGCCACAGCATCATCAAGGAACACAGCGGCGACATCTATTTCGACACGCAGCCGGGCGAATACACCCGCGCTGTCGTGGAGCTGCCCGCCGACAGCGGCGGCCTCAAATAGAAAGGCGCTTCACTTGCTGCCCCTGTAATAAAGCCCCACCATGCCCGGCCCCGTGTGGCTGCCGATTACCGGGCCCGTATGGCCGATCATGATATCCTTTACCGGCAGGCGGCTGCGTACAAGCTGCGCGAGGTATTCCGCATCCGCCGCACAGTCTGCGTGGCTGATAAAAACGGTCTGCGTCTCCGGCTCCGTGCAGGAAGCCTCCATCTTTTCCGCCAGCTTGTGCAGCGCCTTCTTCCGTCCGTGCGCCTTCTCTTTGAATATCAGCTGACCCAGCCTATCCACGCACAGCACGGGTTTGACGCTCAGCAGGGTGCCCAGCGCCGCCGATGCGGATGTGATACGCCCGCCGCGCTTCAAATGCTGCAGGTCGTCCACCGTGAACCAGTGGGCGTAGCTGTCCCTGTTCTCCTCCGCCCATGCCCTTAACTCTTCGATGGTACAGCCATCCTTCTTTTTTTCTGCCGCGTGAACCACGAAAAGGCCTTCGCCGAGGCTGGCCGCTCTGGTGTCCACGATATAGACGCGCCGCAGCGGATAGCTGGATGAAAGCTCGCGTGCGGCCACATTGGCGGAATCAAAGGAGCCGCTCAAGGCCGACGAAAAGCACAGATAGAGAACGTCCCTGTCCTGCGCGAGTATGCTGCCGAAAACATCCATATATTTCCTGACAGTGATCTGGCTGGTCTTGGCGCAGGCGCCCCCGCGCAGCATATTATAGAATGCGGCAGACGACAGCGCCCGCTCGTCCGGATAATTCAGATAGGTCTTATCGTCCACAGAAAACTCCATCGGGATAACGGTCACGCCGATTCTGTCCACCACCGGCTGCGCCAGGTCGCAGGTGGAATCGGTCACAATCACAAACTCATTCATACGCAATCTCCTGTTATACAATATCCCTATAGTATATACAGGCTGCACACGAGTCGTGACACACCGGGGCTTTCACGCAAATCAAATTGCGTGCGGACGAGCAGCCGCTTTGTCCCGTGCCCAATAAGAAAGCCGCCCGGCATTGAAGCGAAGCGGCTGCGGCAGAAAAAGCGCTGTTACAGAACCGAGAGCATCTCCTGCACGCGCTTGAACTCGTTATCGATCTTGGACACGCCGATAATGCCGCCCATCACGCCCGACATGGCTTTATCCAGTTCTATGATCCATTCGTTGTTTTCTGTCTGGCCAATACGCACAGAGAACTTGTTTCTTTTGGCCAGGCCGCCGAACAGCACGCGCATGGCCGCGCTGCCGTTGCCGTAGACGCCCTGAAACGGCGTCCCCTCTTCAAGCGTGTACCCGCGGGTCGAAAACAGCTGCGCAACTTTGTCGGCCAGTTCTTCAGCCGACTGACAGGTTTTGCTTATCAGTACCATGGCAACCAACCTCCACACATATTTATATTACAGGCTTATTATACCATAAAGAGATTAATTCGCGGTATCTTACTCATGTGCTGGTGTCGGTGACGCTGGACGTGAACGTCACCTCGTTTTTGAATGACGCCTCGCCCGTCTCTGTCAGCTTGCCGAATTCGTCGTATTGATACCCCTTGGCGAGCGTGCCGTCTGGCGCGACGATGGCTGTCACGCTGCCGCGGATGTCGTACTCGTAGAAGTAGTACTGGTCCTGCCACTCGTTGGGCGTACTGGGGTTGTTGTCGTCATCGAAGCGCCTGCTGGCGATGATCTGTCCGCTCGGATCAAGTATGTTTTCCGTCGTCAGCAGCCCTCCCGCGTTTTTCGTATAGAACAGGGCGCTTCCCGTGTAGAAGTACTTGGTCGTATTATTTCCTTCGGTCTTTTTCATGCGCTGGCCGCCGGAGTTGTAAACGTCCATCGAATTCAAGCCATTTAAAATGGACTAAAAGGTTATCAAACCTATAATCATTTACTCTGATTGAATTTTATTGATCGTGCTTTCAAAAAAAATTGCCAGTTGTTATACAGCCTCTTTATGTTCTCGTCCATTGCACCTTTAATTGTATGAGGTGATGGCTCATAGCGAACAAAATCTTTTATTATTTCTGGAAAGTCAAAATCATCGTAAACAATTTCAACAACCCTTAAAGGATCATCATAATTTTTTTGATTCTCAAATAGCCACTTCAGCAGAACAAATAATATCTTTTCTTTAGCCTTACTTTTGTCCTCATCCGAAACTAGTTCTGCTAATTGAACTATATTTTTACTAATTTCTTCATGCGAGCTGGTATCATTTGGTGATATCATAGCCAGATTAAGAACTCCATCATTGTAATCAAGATTTCCCTCGATTTCTTTTATGGCGTGCTCTATACCTGATTTTATTGGTAAATATGCATTTTCTATTGCGATTGAGATATCATACCAGTTTAAGTTCACCGATTCAGAAAAATACGAGTATGGAATCTGAATTCCCAATGAATTCATAGGTAGAGTGCTTTCAAGAATTAATTTATCTAATTGTGCGTTTGTCAGCTTGTTAGTTGATTTTCCCATTAATGATTCCTCCTAGCTTGAACAGTTGATGGGTTATCGTTCCGTTAGGATCTAATAGATATTCAAATACCCCTGTTTTACCGTTAACTTCTCCACCAACCTGTAACAAGGTTCTTTGAACACCATCACGACCAACTACTGAAAATGTTTTGCCATTTGCAAGTTGACTTTCAGGTACAAAACTAGCTGCTCGATGAT
>CAZNVX010000103.1:0-8911 GCA_964576225.1 uncultured Christensenellaceae bacterium | reverse complement strand
GCCGCCCACGAGCGGAACGACCGTGACCCCCGGCATGCTCAGCGGCAAAAAGGCATCCACCATGGCGGCCAGGGTTTTGCCCCAGGACAGGCTGACAACGGCGTCCGGCTCTAAAATGGAGATCACATAATGCGCGGCCGCCAGCGCGCACTGCGGCAGCGTCTGGCCGTCGGGCATGGGCCGGATGACCTTGGCGTTGCGGATGCCGAACCGGTGTTTGATCTTCTCCTCGATGTCGGTGACGCCGGAGGAAAACGTGGCGACGTCGATGCGGACGATGCCGCTGTCTTGCGCGCGCTGAAGCAGCTTGGACACCCAGGGGCGCGAGACGCCGAGGCGCTTGGCGATCTGCTCCTGCGTTAAGTGGTAGATGTAATAAAGCTCCGCGGCCAGCACCACCTTTTGCATCTGGCCGGATGAATCGTTTTTGTCAAAGTCTTTTTGCTCCAGCATACAGTCCCCTTTATCGGCATTCCAAAATAATCGGCCGTCTTTTTGGCGGCATCGGCATTATCGTCGGCGGTGAACTCCGTTTATTCTTGTTCATGATACATCAATTGACAGAATTGCACAACAGCCGGCCGGTGAGCTAGATCGTCTAGGAAAGGCGCTGTTTGAAGTCCTCGTAGCCGAAGGTTTTGACGATGCGGTTTTGCCCGTCCGCGCCGTGGACGACGATGGCGGGCAGCGGCATGCCGTTGAAGGTGTTGTTTTTCACCATGGTATAGATCGCCATGTCGCACAAGGCCAGACGGTCTCCGGGCTGAAGCGGCGCGTCGAAGGAATAGTCCCCGATAATGTCGCCCGCCAGGCAGGTGGGGCCGGCGAGGCGGTAGGTATACGGCTTCTCTCCCGGCTGGCCCGCGCCGATGACTTCGGGCCGGTAAGGCATCTCGAGCACGTCGGGCATGTGGCACGCGGCGGACGTGTCGAGTATGGCGATGTCGATACCGTTGCGCATGACATCCAGCACGGTGGTGACCAGCCAGCCGGCGTTCAGCGCCACGGCCTCGCCCGGCTCGATGTAGACCTGCACGCCGTATTTATCCCGAATGCGGATCAGTTCACTGACCAGCGTGTCCAAGTCGTAGTCCGGCCGGGTGACGTGGTGACCGCCGCCCAGGTTCAGCCATGTCATGCCGTGCATAAAAGAACCGAACTTTTCTTCCGCGGACTTAAGAGTCTGCACCAGTGCGTCCGCGTTCTGCTCGCACAGCGTGTGCATGTGCAGGCCGGAAATACCGGCAAGCGCGTCCAGCCGGAAGTTCTCAATGGTGATGCCGAGGCGGGAATGGGGCGCGCAGGGGTCGTAGATGGCGTGGTTTTGCGTGGAGCATTCCGGGTTGATGCGCAGCCCGCACGCGCAGCCGACGTCCGCCGCGATGCGGCCAAAACGCCGCCATTGGTCGAACGAGTTGAATACGATGTGGCCGCAGATGTGCGTGAGCGTGTCGAAGTCCTCGTCCCGGTAAGCCGGTGAATACACGTGCGTCTCGCCGCCAAAGTGCTCGGCGCCCAGCCTGGCCTCGAACAGCCCGCTGGCCGCTGTGCCGTGCAGGTATCCGCGCATCAGCGGGTAAAGGCTGAACATGGAAAAGGCTTTTTGCGCGAGCAGCACCTTGCAGCCGCTGTGCCGCGCCACGCTTCGGAGCAGCGTTAGGTTTTCGATGAGCTTGGCTTCGTCCACCGCGTAACACGGCGTGGGCAGCTCATACATCCAGCTTTCCATTTAGTCCACCAGCGCCGGGGAAAAGCTTTCCTGCCACGGCAGACCCCATTGGTTCAGCGCGTCCATGAACGGGTCGGGGTCGAACTCTTCCATGTTGAACACGCCGGGGCCCTGCCACGTCTTTGTCATCAGCATCATCGCGCCGATCATCGCGGGGACGCCGGTGGTGTAGCTGATGGCCTGGCTGCCCACCTCGCGGTAGCACGCCTGGTGGTCGCAGATGTTGTACACATAGTAGGTGCGCGGCCGGCCGTCTTTGACACCCTTGAACAGGCAGCCGATGTTGGTCTTGCCCACTGTGCGCGGCCCGAGCGACGCCGGGTCGGGCAGCACCGCCTTTAAAAACTGCAGCGGGATGATCTTCTGACCCTGAAAGTCGATGGGCTCGATGGATGTCATGCCCACGTTCTCGAGGCATTTTAAGTGCGTGAGGTAGCTTTGGCCGAAGGTCATGAAGAAACGGATGCGTTTGACGCCTTTTATGTTTTTCGCCAGGCTTTCGATCTCTTCATGGTGCAGCAGGTACATGTCTTTGACACCGACGCCGTCAAAGTCATACACGCGTTTGATCTCCATCGGCTCCGTTTCCACCCAGCGGCCGTTCTCCCAGTAGCTGCCCTTGGCCGTGACCTCGCGGATGTTGATCTCCGGGTTGAAGTTGGTGGCGAACGGGTAGCCGTGGTCGCCGCCGTTGCAGTCGAGTATGTCGATCTCGTGAATCTCGTCAAAATGGTGCTTTTGCGCGTGGGCGCAAAACACGCTGGTGACGCCCGGGTCGAACCCGCTGCCCAGCAGTGCGGTGATGCCTGCCGCTTTGAACCGCTCCTGATACGCCCACTGGTGGCTGTATTCGAACCTGGCGGTGTCGGGCGGCTCGTAGTTGGCGGTGTCCACGTAGTTGGTTTTTGTTTCAAGGCACGCGTCCATGATGGACAGGTCCTGATACGGCAGCGCGAGGTTGATGACGACGTCCGGATGGAAGCTTTCGATCAGCTTTACCACCTCGGCTGCGTTGTCCGCGTCCACCTGCGCGGTATGGATTTTCGTTTTGCCGCCCTGCAGCTTGTCTTTGAGCGCGTCGCATTTTGACTTGGTGCGGCTGGCGATCATGATCTCTTCAAACACGCCGGGGTTCTGGCAGCACTTGTGCACAGTCACGCTGGCCACGCCGCCCGCACCGATGATGAGCGCTTTTCCCATGATTATGTGTATCCTCCTTAAACGATACTTTATGGGGGCGCTGCCCCCATACCCCTTCAAGGGACGCGTCCCTTGAGAATCCCGTCATGCAAATGCCATGCGGCATTTGCCGTGTTTATTAATTCCTTCTGCAGTGCGCATCACATAGGATTCCTCACTGCATTCGGCATGGCAGTTTATTAATAACGTTTTGTTACTTTATAAAAAGTAACGGGGTACGGGGCAGAGCCCCGTGATCTTGACCTATCCCTTGACCTTAATCCCTCAAAAGCCATAGCCATGGGTTGTCTGGTGGGAAAGCATTGAGGGCGCTGCCCTCAAACTCCCGCCAGGCAAATGCCATGCGGCATTTGCCGTATTATATCTTTTGGTTCTTTTCTTAGAAAAGAACTGGGGGTGCGGGGGCAAAGCCCCTGCGGTCTTATATCTTGACCTTTCTCCCTCAAGTTCCAGACCGCTGCCCTACAGCGCCAGCAGCAGCTCGCGCAGCAGCTTGAGCGCCACCGCGGTGGACGCGCCGGTGGGGTCGTAAACCGGTGCCAGCTCACACAGATCGGCAGCGATAATACGCAGGCGGCAGACTTCGTATATTGCGCCCAGCAGCTCGGAAAAACCCACGCCGCCCGCCTCGGGCGTGCCGGTGCCCGGGAACACAGACGGATCCAGCACGTCGAGATCGACGGAGAAATACACCGGCTTGTCGCGCAAACGCTGCACCGTTTCATCAAGCCCTGTGAAACCGAACCGGCTCATCTGCACATGCCCCTGTGATGCCCAGACAAACTCCGTGCGGTCACCCGAACGGATACCGAACTGGAAGATGCGCCCGTCGCCGAGAATGTCCCACGCGCGGCGCATCACGGTGGCGTGCGAGAGCTGAGCGCCCAGATAATCGTCCCGCAGGTCGGCATGCGCGTCAACATGCACGATGTGCAGATCGGGGTATCGCGCCGCCGCCGCGCGGATGGCGCCGAGGGATACCAGATGTTCCCCGCCGATCATCACGGGCCGCTTGCCGTCATCCATGATTCGCGCCGTCTGCGTCTCAATGGCGGACAGGGCGGTCGGCGTGTCGCCGAAGCACAGCTCGAGCTCCCCTATGTCACATACGGGCTTGTCGGCGATATCCTTATCGAGATACGGGCTGTACGTCTCGAGCGCGTACGACTCCGCCCGCATCGTGCGGCTGCCGAAGCGCGCGCCGGGGCGGTAGCTCGTCGTCGAATCGAACGGCGCGCCGAATATCACCAGGTCGGCCGCTTCATACGGCTTGTCGCATCCCAGAAACGTTGTCATGGCTCCACGTCCTTTATCAAGTCTTCCACATATGTGGGCAAAGCAAACGCCGCTCTGTGCAGATTGGTATTGTAATAACGCGTTCTGATGCCGCGTGCGTTCCAGCCGGCCGCGTCGAGCTGCTGCACCGGATGGTGCTTTTTGGACGAGAAGCCGAACAGCCAGTGGCCGGACGGGTACGTGGGAACGTGCGCCTGATACAGCCGCGAGAGCGGGAAGGACAGCACGATCTGCTTGTGAATGCGTCGGACGGCCGCCGCGTCGTCCGGGTAGAACGGGTTCTCGTGCTGGTTGACGAGAATACCGTCGCTTTTGAGCGCTTTGTAGCAGTTGCCGTAGAACTCTTTGGTAAAAAGCCCTTCGCCCGGGCCGAACGGGTCGGTGGAATCCACGACGATGACGTCATAAAGGTCGCTGCAGCGGCGGATAAAACGCAGACCGTCCTCGTAATGGATGTGCACGCGCGCATCGGACAGGCTGCCCGCCACGGCCGGAAAATACTCCCGGCAGACGTCCACGACATCCCTGTCGATTTCCACCAGGTCGATATGCGTCACGGTATCGTAACGGCACAGCTCGCGCACCGCGCCACCGTCTCCCCCGCCGATGATCAGCACGCGGCCGGCCGCCGGATGCACCGCCAGCGGCACGTGCGTGATCATCTCGTGGTAGATGAACTCGTCCTTCTCCGTCAGCATCAGAAAACCGTCCAGCGTGAGGATGCGTCCGAACTCGGGCGACTCGAACACGTCGATGCGCTGGAACGCGCTCTGCGCCGTGTACAACTGCTTGTCCACGTCGATGCACAGCCCCACGTTCGCGGTGTGCTTTTCGGTAAATGTCAGCTGCATGGCTGCCCTCCCTTTAACACGTTCAGGCGCGATATACTGCGGTCCTCCGGACCGGTCAGCGACCCGCCCTTTTCCTTCATATAGCGTATATACCCGATGATCTGCGGCGTGATGCGCTCGCCCGGCGCGAGTATCGGAATGCCCGGCGGGTAACACATCACGCTTTCGGCGCAGATATGCCCCGCGCTGGCTTCGATGGGCAGCGATTCTGTCTGCGCGTAAAACGCCTCCTGCGGCGTGGCGGCCACCTCGGGGCTTAAGTATTCCATATTCATCATACCCGATTTGTCGCGCTTGTAAAGCCGCCTGATCTCGGCGAGCGCGGAGACCAGGCGCTCGATGTCGCGCTCGCGGTCGCCCACCGATATGTAGGCCAGTATGTTGGCGATATCGCCGAACTCCACCTGGATGTCGTACTCGTCGCGCAGTATGTCGTAAACCTCGATGCCCGCAAGCCCCACGTCGAGCGTGTGGACGGACAGCTTGGTGGGGTCGAAGTCGAATATCGAGTCGCCGTTGATCAGCTCGCGCGCATACGCGTAGTAGTCGCCGATTTCGCTGATCTCGTCCCGCGCGTATTGCGCCAGGGCGCAGACCTTGTCGAACGTCTCCGCACCGTGCAGCGCCAGGTTTTTGCGCGATATATCAAGGCTCGCCATCAGCAGGTATGAGCCGCTTGTCGTCTGCGTCAAGTTGATGATCTGGCTGACGTGGCCGGCGCTGACACGCGGACCCGTGAGCAGCAGCGAGCTTTGCGTGAGCGAGCCGCCGGATTTGTGCATGCTGACGCTGGCCATGTCCGCGCCCGCCGCCATGGCATTTTGCGGCATGCCGCGACCGAAATAAAAATGCGTGCCGTGCGCCTCGTCGGCCAGCACCGCCATGCCCTTTTGATGCGCGAGACGGGTGATCTCGCCGATATGGGAGCAGATGCCGTAATATGTGGGGTTGTTGACCAGCACCGCCCGGGCTTCGGGGTGGCGCTCGATGGCGGTGCGCACGTCATCGACGGCCATGCCGAGCGAAATACCCAGGCGTGCGTCCGTCTGCGGGTTCACATATACCGGCACGGCGCCGCACAGCACCAGCGCGCCGATCACGCTGCGGTGGACGTTGCGCGGGAGTATGATTTTGTCGCCGCGTTTGCAGACGGACAGTATCATGCTTTGCACGGCGGAGGTGGTGCCGCTGACCATAAAAAACGCGTTCTCGGCGCCGAAGGCCTGCGCGGCGAGCTCCTCCGCTTCTTTGATGACGGATACGGGGTGACAGAGGTTGTCGAGCGGCTTGCTGGAGTTGACGTCCGCCTCCATGCACGCGCGCCCAAGAAAGGCGGTCAGCTCGGGATTGCCCCGCCCCTGCTTGTGACCCGGCACGTCGAACGGCACCACGCGCGCGGCGCGGTGGCGCTTGAGCGCTTCGAGCAGCGGGGCGCGGTTTTGGTCTGGCTGGCTCATTTAATCCCTCCGGCTAATACACGTTTTTGCCGCTGAAAATGTCGATCATCTCGCGCCGCAGGTTGGCGGTGATCTCGAGCCTTTCGCGCGGCGGCAGCTCGTGCACGTCGGTGTTGAACAGGTAATTTTGCAGATCAAGCTCTTTTAAGAGCATGCGCGTGTGGAACATATTGGCCTGGTACACGTTGATGTCCACAGCGTCATAGCGCTCAAGCGTGGGGCCCGCCACATAATCCTGTATCGAGGCGATCTCGTGGTCGATGAATAGCTTTTTGCCGTTGAGCTCCCGCGTGAAGCCGCGCACACGGTAGTCCATGGTGATGATGTCCGAATCGAAGCTGCCGATCAGAAAATCCAGCGTGTTGAGCGGGGAGATCACGCCGCAGGTGGCCACGTCGATATCCACGCGGAACGTGGCGATGGACGTTTCGGGATGGTATTCGGGGTAGGTATGCACCGTGACGTGGCTTTTGTCGAGATGCGCCACCACCGTCTCGCCGCGCTTGCGCAGCCCGTTCATCGGCTCCTCGGCGATCAGCAGCGTGACGCTGGCGCCCTGGGGCTCATAGTCCTGCCGCGCGATATTGAGCACCTGCGCGCCCACCATCTCGGTGACGCGCTCTAGGATGCCCGTTAAGCGTTCGGAGTTATACTGCTCGTCGATGTAGGCAATATAGTCTTTCTGCTCGCGCGCAGATTTGGCATAGCACACGTCGAATATGTTAAAGCTTAAGGATTTGGTCAGGTTGTTGAACCCGTACAGTTTCAGTTTTGTTTCCATCGCGCAGCCTTTCTTTCTCGTTAATAATATAAACCATCGCCCAAAAAGCATTCGCTTTTCGGTCAGCCTGTAAAAAAACGCCCGGGTATGCGCAGCGGGCGCGTCACCTTGGGCGTTTCAATCATATAAAACGGGCATGAACACCGCGCGAACCGTTAAGCGGGATTCATTTGTTGTTTTAAGGCAGAGTCTCTATGGCAAGGAATTGCTTTACCTACTCTTATTGATTGATTCACAAGCGTGATGCGCGCTGCGCACGGCTGTATAGCAGCCAACTTATTTACAATGAGCGTTTATGCCCAACCAATAAGGCAACAAAGTTGCCAGCTTCGGCTTTTGACCCGGCTGTCCGTATGGCCTTGATCCGCCGGTAAACCGGCCGGATGGTCAAAAAAAATTCGTTGCCGGCGGCAGGGAAAACCCGCCGCCAAAAGGCTCAATGCCTTAATTGCTCTTGCATTATAAACAATGGGGGGGGAAAATACAAGGGTTTATTTCATATGATGGCTTGATAAAGAGAATCTTAACTTAGAGAAAACACATCCGCTATTGCGTAATCGGCCAGAGACCTTATAATGATGAACAAAGGAGATTTAAAATTATGAGAAAGACGAAGATAATCTGCACCATCGGGCCGGTGACCGAGACAGAGGCACCGATGCGGCAGCTGATTGAAAACGGCATGGACGTCGCGCGATTGAACTTCAGCCACGGCGATTATCAGGTTCACGGCAACAGGATTGCGCTGATCAAGCGGCTCAGAAGGGAATACAACCGCGCGGTGGCGATACTGCTGGACACCAAGGGCCCCGAGGTGCGCGTGAAGACGTTTCGGGACGGCAGCGCGGCGCTCAAGGACGGCGGCGCGTTCTGCCTGTGCATGAACGACTGCGAGGGCGACGACACCCGCGTGACGGTGACGTACCCGCGTCTGGCCGCCGAGCTGCGGGAAGGCGCGCAGATACTGCTGGACGACGGTTTGATTGAGCTGAAGGCCGAAGAGGTGACCCCCGAAGAGATACGCTGCCGTGTGGTGACGGGCGGTGTGCTCAACAACAACAAATCGATCAACCTGCCGGGCGTGCACCTGGAGATGGATTATATCAGCGACAAGGACAGAAGCGACATACTATTCGGCATCGAAAACGACGTGGATTATATCGCGGCGTCGTTCTGCCGGACGGCGGCGGACGTGCTTCAGATCCGCAAGATACTGGACAAGAACGGCGGCAAGAGCATACAGATCATCGCCAAGATCGAGAACACGAGCGGCGTTGAGAATATTGACGAGATCATCAAGGTGAGCGACGGCATCATGATCGCCCGGGGGGACATGGGCGTGGAGATGGACATCGTGGAGCTGCCGCGCATACAGAAGATGCTGATCAAGAAGGCCTATTCCGCCGGCAAAAAGGTGATCACCGCGACGCAGATGCTTGATTCTATGATACACAATCCCCGGCCGACGCGCGCCGAGGCCACCGACGTGGCCAACGCGGTGTACGACGGCACCAGCGCGATCATGCTGTCCGGCGAGACGGCGATGGGCAAGTATCCCATTGAAAGCCTGATCACCATGTCGCGCATTGCCGAGACC
>CAZNVX010000102.1:0-8921 GCA_964576225.1 uncultured Christensenellaceae bacterium | reverse complement strand
CGGCGACGGAGAATATAAGCAGCGGCATGTTTGCGGATGGCAAGGCGCTTGGCGGGGAAGAGCTACAGGAAAGGGTAAGAGAGTATAAGCGTATCAGTATAGATAACTGAATACCGAACCAATTTTAAAGATAACGAGAGTGGCAAAACTCTCCTCGGGCAGACAAATCAGTAGAAGGTGTTAAAATGCTTATAAGATACCAAAATTAAGGCTGATATTATTATATTTGTCTTGTCCTTAGTTTTGTAGTTTTTTTTGATAGAACAAAATAATAGGGTATACGATGATGAGAATTATAACACGATTATTTATTATATTTATAATTGGCGCTGTTCTAGCGGGAATAATAGTATTTCTGTCGAAAGAAGGGGAAAACGGTGATCCTAATGTGGCATTTTTTCAGACGAACCCGCAGGCATCATCATAAACGAGGTTATGTCATCCAATAAGGGGATATTCCCGGATAACAATGGTAACAGTAGTGACTGGGTGGAGATATACAACCACACCGGCCACAATATAGACTTGACGAACTGTGCATTCACCGATGATGGGACCAAGCCTCAGAAATGGCTGTTTCCGAGTGTCTTGCTTAAGCCAAAAGGTTATATAGTGATATTCATGTCAGGCGCCTCCAGTTTTGATAACACTGAGGATATAGTACACTGCCCGTTCAAACTGAGCTCAAAGGGCGAAAAGCTGCTGCTGACAGCGGCTCCGGCAAGGTAATCGACACCGTCGACGTTCCAGCTTTGCCCGACAACGTGTATACGGCAGAGCTGACGGTCAGAGGCAGCTGATGGAACTCATAAGTCCGGGATTCAAAAATGGCGAGGAAGGCCATCGGGCGTTTCGGGCTAGCATGGTGGTGTCTGAGTCTCCGATCCGTATTAACGAAGTGATGACGTCAAACGCGATGACGTTATCCGACGATAACGGTGAGCATCCCGACTGGGTCGAGATAATAAACATATCGGACGATGACGCCAAGCTTGGCGGATACGTGTTATCGGAAAATCCCAACAAACCTATGAAGTGGTGCTTCCCTGATATAACGCTAAAGGCTGGGGAGATGCGCATAGTATTCTGCTCAGGTACGGACGCGCCGTATATTGACCAAGGTCCGCTGTATGCCGGCTTTAAGCTGTCCTCGAACAGCGAAATCTTAACACTCTCTGACGCAAGAGAAAGGACAATGGACAGCGTCTCAATAGGAAGGATACCTAGCGATTGATCATACGCGAGGGAGACGGAGAACGGCGTGCCTGCAGACGAGTGGTATACCGTAAGTCTGCCGACGCTGGCTATCCAAACACTGAGGTGGGGTTTTCGCAGTTTATTAGCAACAACCAGAAAATGCTCGGCGATGTCGTGATTTCCAAGGTGCTGACCTCCAACAACAAGATAGAATTCGAAGAGCAGAAGATAAGCAGCGACTATATAGAGATAGAGAATAGGGAGCTAACGCCGTTAATCTAAGCGGCTTCGTGCTTACGGACAACGCTACTAATCCCGCGAAGTTCCGATTCCCCGATATTCTTTTATTTCAGATATGCTTATTGTCAAAACATTCAATAGCTTTAAGCAAATCATTATAAGTCAAGTTTGACCAATCTATCGTTATTGGAATATTATCGAATTTCGGGCTGATTGTCTGCACAGTACTCGACCAGTTACGTCTGACTGCAGTGCAAGATGCATGTCACTCTAAATGCAATGCATGCATTCAATTGATATTATATAATGCGGGCTGTGATGTACGGATAGCGAACCAAATAAGTTCGAAATTGTAAGCGCATGACGATATGTGGTGCCAAACTTCTTTTGTCATTAAATTTTAGTGATTTTACATACAATGAAAAAGAATGTATGTTAATGTGGCTCCAATACCACCTTTTTTGCGGGATCTTTTTTAAAATACAATTGACAACTTTTTATGCATGAGCATATAATGATATAGAGAAACATAAATATCATAGATGCATATCTATATATAAAGGAGTGATGGTATTCGTGTTATATGAGTATGCCGAATATATTCCAGTTATAAAAGCTCTGTCCGACGAGACGCGGCTCAAGATAGTCGATATGCTCTCGTGCGGTGAAATGTGCGCATGCAATATACTCGAGCAGTTCAGCATTACGCAGCCCACGCTTTCTTATCATATGAAGATACTGACAGAATGTGGGATTGTGAACGGTCGGCGTGATGGCGCATGGATGCACTATAGTCTTAATAAAGAAAAGCAAGACCAAGTATTGTGTTTTTTAACGCGTTTGCTAAATGAAAAGGAAGACTGTATTTGCAAGCGCTGCAAAAATAATGAGTTCGTGAAAGGATACGAGCAATGAACAAGAATAAAATACAAATAGGTTTTTTCGAAAAATATTTGACTGTATGGGTTATTCTATGTATGGCTGTGGGTGTCATAATTGGCTTATGGCTGCCCGAAATTCCCCGGTTTTTAGGGCAGTTTGAATACTATAATGTCTCCATACCGGTTGCAATACTGATTTGGCTGATGATTTATCCCATGATGCTAAAAGTTGACTTTTCCAGCATCAGAAACGTAGGCCGTAATCCTAAAGGCTTATTTGTCACATGGATCACCAACTGGCTGATTAAACCGTTTACCATGTTCGCGCTGTCATATTTGTTCTTCTTTGTAATCTATAAGTCGATCATGCCTGGCGACATAGCTAAGGATTATTTAGCCGGAGCTATACTCCTTGGCGCAGCGCCCTGTACCGCTATGGTTTTCGTATGGAGCTATCTGTGTAAGGGAAATGCGGCACATACGTTGGTTCAAGTTGCAACGAACGACCTCATTATACTTCCTGCATTTGCTCCCATTGTCGGTTTGCTTTTTATGTTTGGAGGAATCAGCGTCGAAGGGGTTGGCGTTCCCTGGGCAACGTTATTCTTGTCAGTCGGGCTCTTTGTCGTTATTCCCCTCGCTGCAGGATGGCTGACCCGCAGCATTTTGACCAAAAGAAAAGGCAAGGAATATCTGGAGAAAAAGTTTATTCCCAAGTTTAATAATGTGACGATAATTGGACTTCTCTTAACACTGGTCATTATCTTTTCATTTCAGGGCAGGACCATTGTTGAGCAACCTGTTGATATCATACTGATTGCAATACCACTTACGATACAAACGTTTTTAATATTCTTCATAGCATATATATGGTCAAAGAAATGGAAACTGCCGCATGATGTTGCCGCGCCGGGTGCAATGATAGGTGCGAGTAATTTCTTTGAACTGGCTGTGGCGGTTGCAATTTCTGTTTTTGGCCTGCAATCACCGGCAGCGCTGGCAACGATTGTCGGAGTGCTGGTCGAAGTGCCTATAATGCTGACTTTGGTGAGGATAGCGAACAAGACGCAGCGTTGGTTCCCTGGTCCTGTCTGCATAGACAAATCAGCCGGGGAACCAAAAGAAACCTCTGATGCTTAAAAGTAGCTCGAGATGAAAACAGCGTACAATGATAAAATTAAGGAGTTGAAATGCTTTGAAAAAAATGATTATCTATGATCCCGCGATGTGTTGCTCCTCGGGTGTCTGCGGCCCTTCCATTGATCCAGAATTATTGAGGGTTGCGACATTGATCAGCAACCTAAAAACGAAAGGAATAATAATTGAGAGACACAATCTTTCAGGTGATCCGCGTGCGTTTGTAACCAATCAAAACATAAACCAGTTGCTAAAGAAATATGGTCCGGATATACTACCTGCAACGTTGGTTGACGGACAGATTGTAAAAACAAAAGCATATCCGACTAATGATGAATTTGCGAATCTGCTTGGCATATCAATAGATGACATTAATGCTGAAAAACCGTCCGCAAATGAATGCAATTGTAAACCGGGCAGTTGTTGCTGATAGGAGAATGCATAATGTTTCAAGTATTTAATCTGGAAAAATTGAATCTTACAAAATATCTGTTTTTTACTGGCAAGGGCGGCGTAGGGAAAACCTCCGTCGCCTGTGCTATCTCTGTATCCCTGGCTGACCAAGGCAAAAAGGTTCTCCTGGTAAGTACAGACCCTGCATCCAATCTGCAGGATGTTTTTGAAACAGATTTAAGCGGGAAGGGAGAAAAAATCGCTGCAGTGCCAAATCTTCTCGTCGCAAATCTTGACCCGGTGAAAGCGGCAGCAGAGTACAAAGAGAGTGTTGTGGCTCCGTATCGGGGGACGCTTCCAGACTCTGTGATTAAAAATATGGAGGAGCAGCTATCCGGTGCCTGCACGGTTGAGATAGCGGCTTTTAACGAGTTCACCGCTTTTCTTGCTGATAAGGAAACTGAGACAAAGTATGATTACATTGTGTTTGATACGGCTCCAACGGGTCATACGCTGCGTATGCTGCAGCTTCCATCGGCATGGACTCACTTCATCAGTGAAAATACACACGGAGCATCCTGCCTGGGACAGCTTTCCGGCCTGGAGGAAAAAAAGGATTTGTATAAACAGGCTGTAGAAACACTGTCTGACAGGACAAAAACCACGCTCATGCTCGTATCCACACCGGAAAGCACACCGCTTGCCGAGGCAAGACGCGCATCCGGTGAACTCAAGGATATTGGCATGGGAAACCAAAGGCTGCTGTTGAACGGCATCCTCCTATCCTTTATTGAAAGCGATGAAACGGAGAAGGCTTTCTTTATGAAACAACAGGCGGCGCTAAGCAACATGCCGGAAGAATTAAAAGCCTTGCCGGTGTATCAAATCCCGCTAAGAGCCTACAACATCATCGGAGTGTCGAATGTCCGGCAATTTTTGACGAATGATGCTGCAGAGCCGGCAGAGAGTCAAGAGCACGTTGATATTCAGTTTTCTTTAAAAGATGTGGTCGAGGATATATGTCAAACAGATAAGAAAGTTATATTTACGATGGGGAAAGGCGGGGTTGGAAAAACTTCAATCGCGGCTGCTATTGCTCTTGGACTTTCACAAAAGGGGAAGAAGGTTCATCTGGCGACGACCGATCCTGCTGCGCATTTACAATACGTCATCAGCCAAAGCGAAAACATTACCATTAGTAATATTGATGAAGAAAAAGAGCTTGTGAAATATAAAGAACAAGTCCTTTCAAAAGCACGAGAGACGATGAGCGAAGAAGATCTTGCTTACATTGAGGAGGACCTGCGTTCTCCCTGCACTCAGGAGATAGCGGTTTTCAGAGCGTTTGCGGAAGTTGTTGACCGCAGCGAAAATGAAGTGGTGGTGATTGATACCGCCCCTACAGGCCATACATTACTTTTGCTGGATGCGACACAAAGCTATCATAGGGAAGTAGAACGAACTCAAGGAGAGGTTGAAAAAGCCGTTAAGAAGCTGCTCCCGAGATTAAGAAATGCCAATGAAACGCAGGTTATTATTGTAACCTTGCCGGAAGCGACGCCGGTTTTTGAGGCCATGCGGCTTGCCGAAGATCTTGACCGGGCAAACATAAAAAGCAAATGGTGGATTATAAACAAAAGCATATATCTGACGGCAACCGAAAGCTCTTTCCTTAAAGCAAAGGCTTCAAATGAAGTCAGATGGATACAAAAAGTTGCGAATATTTCTAAGGGCAATTTTGCAGTTATCGGATGGAAACCCAATGAAATAAAAGGTGAGAATCTAAAGGAACTGCTGTAAAAAGATTGACATATAAAATATATAGGCCTAATATACATATATGCGTATATGCGCATATAATTATCTATTTTAGAGGGTTTGTGATGACAGAATTGATGGACTTTTTAAAAACGATCTCGGATGAAACAAGATTGCGGATACTGGCATTGCTGTCGGCAAAGGAACTTTGCGTCTGTGAAATGTGCTACATACTGGATGAATCACAACCCAAGATTTCAAGGCATCTCGCCAAGCTAAGAGATATGGGCTTGGTTCAGGATAAGAGACAGGGGCAGTGGATTCTGTATTATATGAACATCCAAGACGATATGGCATCACAAATACTAAGGGCTATCGTCAATAACTATGAGCAATACCCCCTGCTTGTCAAAGACAGAGATAGGCTTTCTGATCAAATGGATAAAGGTTTGCTAAGCAAAACCCTTATGTCCGATTTGAAGGCATTGTAAGATTAAATAAATAAATTTGGAAGTTGAGGCTTTACCTTAATTGACGGTGTTTGAATGGCTGAACAATCAACTGTTGAAAATGGAATGGCTGAGCGATTTAATGGAATGGCTCGTGCAGGATGCGTTTGGGCTTAAGGTCAGCGAGCGTTTAGGCGGGAGCATGCATTTCTTCCTGTATGATACGGTAAAGATATTTATACTGCTGTCAGTATTGATATTCGTGATCTCGTATATACAGAGCCATTTCCCGCCTGAGCGTACACGAAGGATATTGGGCCGCTTTCATGGCATTGGAGCAAATACTCTGGGTGCGCTTTTGGGGACGGTCACGCCGTTTTGCTCCTGCTCGTCGATACCGCTGTTCATCGGCTTCACGGGTGCGGGATTGCCAATCGGAGTTACCTTCTCGTTCCTTATATCATCACCACTGGTCGATTTGGCGTCCGTGCTTCTTTTGGCCAGCATTTTTAACTGGAAGATTGCGATTGCTTATGTGGTGGTCGGCATTATCCTTGCGGTGCTTGGTGGTACACTCATCAGCAAAATGAAACTTGAAAAACATGTGGAGCCATTTGTCTTTCAGAGCAGATCAGCGGATATCGACGCACCGGAAATGACACGGCGTGAGCGGTTGAATTTTGCGAAAGATCAAGTGGTTGCAATCATTAAAAAGGTCTGGCTGTTTATTCTGATCGGTGTCGGTATCGGAGCAGCCATTCACAACTGGATACCGCAGGACATCATACTGGCTGTACTGGGCAGCAACAATCCGTTCTCGGTTTTAATTGCGACGGTTGTGGGTGTTCCGATGTACGCGGATATATTCGGCACGCTGCCGATTGCGGAAGCGCTCGTTCTCAAAGGCGTGGGTATAGGAACAGTCCTTTCGTTCATGATGGCTGTCACCGCGCTGTCGCTGCCGTCTCTGATATTGCTGAAAAAGGTGGTCAAGACGAAGCTCTTGCTGATATTTGCCGGTATCGTCGTGGTTGGCATTCTGATCATAGGCTACGTGTTCAATGCATTTGGACTCTGGCTGATATAGATGAAAGAGAAGAAACGCAAATGATAAAGCCAAAAGTCGCATTTATATGTGTTCATAATTCGTGCCGGTCGCAGATGGCGGAAGCCATAGCTAAGCTTGTGGCATCGGATGCATTCGAGGCGTATTCGGCTGGCACCGAAACCAAACCGCAGATCAATCAAGATGCAGTGGCAGTTATCAAAGAATTGTACGGCATCGACATGAATGCCACGCAGAGGTCAAAGCTGCTGGAGGACATCCCGCCTGTGGATGTGGTGATCACGATGGGATGCAATGTGAGCTGTCCATACCTGCCATGTAAGTTCCGAGAGGACTGGGGGCTGGAAGACCCGACAGGAAAGCCAAGGCAAGAGTTTATCGAAACAGCAAGAATTATTGAGCAAAAGATCATGACATTAAAGGATAAAATCACAGAAATATTAAAGGAGAGGCCAAATGTCTAGAACATGGTATCCAATGATCAGTTACGAATTGTGCATCGAGTGCGGAACCTGTGTCGGTAAATGCACACATGGGGTGTACAACAAGGAAGAAGCGCCGAGACCTGTTGTGGTATATCCTGAAGGCTGCATCCAAGGGTGTACCGGTTGTGGGAGCATTTGTAAGAGCGGCGCGATTGCGTACTTTGGCGATACTATGCAGGCCAGTTGCGGTGATGGCTGCTGCTGTCAGGGAGGGTGTGATTGCGATGGATCAAAATAAAAACGGTCATGATAAAAAGAAAAAAGCTCTGTTGCTGAAAATACTAATCCCTGTTCTGATTCTGATTGCCATCGCGGGTATCTATGCGATAAAAAATAATGAACAAAAAGCCGGCAGTAACGGGCAACCAGCCGAAAACAGCGTTGAAAAAGCAGTCGATAGCGAGACAACGGCCAGTGATATGGATGAGGCAGCGTTTAAGCTTGACGCTACTGAAGATTTCGATCTTGAAGAGATACTCTCATTCGGCTTGCCGGTCATCATTGATTTTGGTTCCGACTCGTGTATACCCTGTAAGCAGATGGCCCCGACATTGGAACAGCTCAATGAGGAATTACGGGGTAAGGCGATCGTCAAGTTTGTGGATGTATGGAAAAATGGCGCGGCGGCTGCAGAAATCCCGATAAGGGTGATACCGACACAGTTTTTCTTCGATAAAGACGGAAATCCATTTAGTCCAAGTGATAAAGACAGCGCGTTTATCATGTATGAGAATAGGGATACCGGCGAGCATCTCTTTACTGCGCATGAAGGTGCGATGGGAAAAGAAGATATATTGGCCGTATTCGCGGAAATGGGGGTACAATGGTAGATCAATGGCTGGATTCATTAGCCGGAGCGATCAGCAATAACTTTTGGCTAGCGCCATTGGTGGCGTTGCTTGCAGGTGTGCTGACCTCTTTTATGCCCTGTTCACTTTCCACTGTTCCATTGGTGATTGGCTATGTGGGCGGTTATGCGGGCAACGATGTGAGAAAGGCGTTTCGCTATTCGCTCGTGTTCTGTCTGGGTATGGCAGTGACATTTGCCGCGCTTGGGACTGCGGCGTCTCTCATTGGCAGAATGGTGCAGGGCACCGGCTCTTGGTGGTACATTGTGCTTGGTGTGCTGATGGTGCTGATGGCGCTGCAGACGTGGGGGATCATCAACGTGATTCCACAGTCAGGCGCGATGAGCAAGCATAAGCGCAAAGGATATATCGGCGCGATATTGGCAGGGATGCTGGGCGGTCTTTTCTCGTCTCCATGCGCAACGCCGGTACTCGTCGTGCTGCTGGCCATGGTTGCCAAACAGGGC
>CAZNVX010000101.1:0-8940 GCA_964576225.1 uncultured Christensenellaceae bacterium | reverse complement strand
CGACGGTGGCGCTGGCGGCGGATACGGTCAACATTGCCACGTCGGATCAACTTGCCGATGCAATCCTGAATCAGGCAGACGGACAGACTTGGATACTGGCGGCAAACACAACTTTCGATCTTGATCTTACGCAGATGGAAAAATACAAGACGATTACGATCAATGGTGCCCCTACAGTAACTGTTCCGCCGGGCTTTGTGTTTCCCATCACAGCAAACAACCTGACGATAAAAGGCGGCAAGGGTACGGTCATAACCAGCAGCGCGGTGGTGAGCTCCGGCAATTGGCATAACCAGAATTTCATCACCATCAAAGGTAATAATGTGACGCTGGACGGATTAACTCTGATTCCGAATATTAATCTGTATTATGGTACATTGGGAATTAATAAGATTGTCGAAGTGCTTGGTAAAAACTCTACGCTGAAAAATATTAAGACGCAGCCGCGAGCAGGCGCTGATTTTTCCGGAAGCATTTATTACAACAATGGTACTGATAGCGACGATGTATTAGAGAATGTATATCTTACCAAAGGACGGGTGACTCTCTCTGGTAAAACCGGCGGAACTCTGACAATGACTGATGTCACCATTGATTTTGTTAATGCATACAACAGTCAACCGACATTTACAGGATTTTTGAACGTTAACAACGTGCCTATAACAGCGGTCAACGTGACATTAATGATGAGCCAGGCCAGAATGAATACGTTAACAAACTTGCCGGCAAGTGGCGTAACGTATGTTGCTGGCGATGAAAACACCGTGGTGACTGCGGGTGTCGATCCCACCTACACCATCGTGATCCCCGCGGCGGTTAACTTCGGCACGCTGCAGAAGGATACAGGAACAAGAACACAGGATTTCCCAGTGACGGCGCAGAACGTGCTGATTGAGAATGGAAAGGCGATCATCGTCTCGGTCATCAGCGATTTCAAGATGGCCAGCAGCGGGACTCTGCTCGGCTATCTGCTGAACAAGCCAGGCGGCGGTGTTATGGCAGGCAATGGCGATACATTTGCAGAGTTCTCAGACAGCGAGACGCAAACCGGCAGCGTGGCGGTGAACACCGGCCTGATTGAGAAAGCGGGCAGCTATCAGGGCACGATGACGTTCACCATCGCGTACCAATAAGAACTAAAAAAACAAAGAAAGCGGGCGGGCTGCGAATGCTTCATCCAAGTGCCGCAGTCCTGTCCGCTCAAAACCTGTGCTTTTCAAACGCATACCGCTAATATAAGGAGTCGGAAAAATGAAAAGAGTGTTGGTCATTATACTGACCATCGCCATGGTGATGAGCTTGGGGGCTGTGACCGTAGCTGCTGCTCCAGCGTATGACGTAACGGGGGTGCTTGTAACGGACAGCAGCGGCAATGTGACGGGAGCTCTTTCAGGCGCTGATTATACGCTCGACGTGATCGGTCAGGTATCTGAGTATACGGATAATAGCGCGACATTCTCGGGAACAGTTTCCGGAACCATCACGGGAACGATCACGGCGTCGATTAATTCAAATGGTATCGATACCCTGTCGGGTACGATTGTTTCTGATGAAGAAACCTACAGAATAACCGGAATATTCCCTAAATCGGGTACAAAAGGTGATTTTAAAGGCAACATCTTCACCGGCCCCGCTCCAACTTATGTGGAAAGCATGAGCATATTGGGCGACAGCTTAGTGGCAGTGGGTAGTACTATACAATTGTCTGTTGACACGCAGCCGACAGGCTCGTCAAATGCTGTGCTCTGGTCCGTCTGGACTTCAGATAAAAATACATATGGCACAATTGACGAAAATACCGGCGTGCTGACCGGCCTCAAGACCGGGACGCTGACAGTGATTGCTAAGGCGCTGGATGGCTCGTTAAAGGATGCAACAAAGTTGATTGAAGTTGTCAATCCAGAGACGGAAGTAATCGCCGCCGTTGATCCATCATTTATTATCATGATTCCCCCCTCAGTGAACCTGGGTACGTTGCAAAAGGGAGTTTCTGCTGCACCTCAGCCGTTTAATGTGACAGCGCAGGATGTGCTCATCGAAGAAGGCAAGTCCATCAAAGTCAAGGTGGCTAGCAGTTTCCTTCTTAGGAGCGGCGATGCGGAGCTCGCGTATCAGCTGCTGAGCGGGTCTGATGTGCTGGCCACAGGCGGCACGTTCGCGACTTTTACGGGCAATCGCACGCAGAATGGCACCGTACGTGTGCCGGATACCAGCGGTATTTCTACGGCGGGTGTCTATCAGGATACCATGGTCTTCTCAATCTCTTACGAATAAGGAGACAAGCTTGAAGAGACTTGATCGATCTGCAAAGGAGGCCGTGCCGTGAAGAATAAGCGTTGGCTGATGGCCTTGATGGCGGCTCTGGTTATTTTAACGGCACAGCCTGTCTGTTCCTTGGCGGCGCCCTCAGACGGGGCAAGCCTTGTCGATACGGATGTCAGCTGCACGGTGGCGCCAGTCTTCGAATTTACGCTGCCCCAAGACGCGACGATTCGTTTTCCGAATACGCGGGCGCTCATCGGGCAGTTTGGCGTGAGCGATCTGCTGTTGGAGAGCGGCGACGCGCTGACGGTGGAGCTGGTTCCCGGAGCCATGACGGCGCGCGGAACGGGCGGTGCACTGCCGTATACGGTGTCGTTCAGTCCGCCCGCTGTGTTGAATGAGACGCATATCGGCGAGAGCTATGATGTGGTTGTCACCATTGATGTGGCAGCGTATGTGGCCACCCGCAGGCCTTTGCATGACGCGACGCTGATGTTTCGGGTGCGTTCTCTGCTGAGCGGCGAGGTCATCTGGCAGGGAGTCACCACCGTGACAGCAAGGAAAACGCCGACCAGAGGCACCGGCCCGGCGACAGGGGATGACGATACTGTCCCCGGCACAGGCGACAACGAGCCTGTCCCCGGCACGGGCGACAACACCATCACTGAAGAGAACGTTCCTCAGGCGGCCGTTGGCGAAGCCCAAACAGGCGAGACGATTACCGATGAGGACATACCCGAGGTGCTGCCGGTTCAGGCGGGCTTCTGGTGGTGGTGGATTCCGGTAGCGGCCTTGGCGGCGCTGCTGTTGTTCCTGCTGCTGTTCCTGATTCTCAGGCGGCGGAAGAAGGAAGAGGAAAAAGGCTTACAAATATAACGACGGACAGCTGGCGAAAAGCCAGCTGTTCTTTTAAACACAGACCAGGTTAATGCTCTTTTTATTGAAATCCTTTCTGACTGCCGCCGCGATACGGACATCGGTGATGATCATATCCACCGCGTCAATGGCGGCGTAGGACAGCATGGAACGGTGGTTGAACTTGGACGAGTCCGCCAGCACCACCCGCTTCTCGGAGCGTGTGATGAGCAGTTCGTCCACGCGGACGGTGTCGGTATCGGTAGCCATGACGCCTTCATCCAGATTGACGGCATCCGCTCCGAGAAAGCAGGTTTGAAAATACAGGTTCCTGATCGTTTTTTCAGTGATGTATCCTGCGAAGTCCCGTCTTTCGGGACGGTATTCTCCGCCCACCACTGTCACTTTGCACAGCGGAGACAGCGTCATCAGATTATCCAGCGAATTGGTGAATACCGAAAGCCCCTTAAGCTCGTTGTTTTGTAGCCGTTCGGCCAGCGCCAGCGCCAGATGGCGGATGGTGGTGCCGCCCTCCATAAAGATGATGTCCTTATCGCTGATCAACGACGCGGCCTGACGCCCGATACGCTGCTTCTCCGCAATGTTGATATTCTTTAAGGTGTCGTAGGAATAGTCGAACACCGCGCCGGAGAAGTATTTGATGCCGCCGTGTGTCCGGACAGCCGATCTGTTTTTGGAGACGGACGCGCAAAGGCGCCGCGCAGTCGGTTCGGATACCTGAAAAACCTCGGCGATCTCTTTGATGGTCATATTGCCGCGCTGCTGCAGTTCGGCAAGCAATTGCTCTTCGCGGGTCGTTTTGCCCATTTTCATTCACTCCTGACAGCACAATTATACAAAGGCTGGTCGGTTAAATCAATATGGTTCGCACGTATCTGCTCATTTAATCAAAAAAACCACTACAGATTAATCAAAACAGTCAAAAACCTATAAACAAATTGACATAATGATCAGCATATATTATATTATGATCGAAATAATCAATATGGGGGGCTGTTATACGGATGAACGCGACGAGGCTTATCAAACCGCCTTTCTTTGAACTGGGGCCTAAAGCCTATCTGTACGGAGAATCTATGCTGGCGCTCGCAAAGCATGCGGATTATGTGTCAAACAAGTATGATGTGGATATCATCGTCACACCGCAGCATGCGGATATCCGGCTGCTTGCAGGTGCGCTGGAACGCGTGTTTGTTTTCGCGCAGCATATGGACCCCATTCCGATCGGGCGGGGTATCGGCACCATGCTGCCCGAAGCAATCAAGAGCGCGGGCGCACACGGCGCATTTTTAAACCATGTGGAAAAACGGATGACGCTGGGTGATATCCATCGCGCTGTTCAGCGGGCCAAAGAAGTGGGGCTGTTATCCATGGTGTGCGCGGATTCGCTTCATGAGGCGGAGGCCATCGCACATTTTGCGCCCGACATAATAGTCGCTGAAGCGCCCGAGCTGATCGGAACCGGTAAACGGGGGCCGGAGGATGTCAAGGTGATCAAGCAGATTAATACGACGGTCGGGCGGATTAACCCAAACATACTCATTCTCCACGGGGCGGGTATCAGCGATGAGAAAGATGTGGCGGCTGTAATCGCGGAAGGCGCGGACGCAACGGGATCCACCAGCGGCGTTATAAAGGCCAAAGATCCTTTTGCCATGCTGGAGAAAATGATTGCGGCGGTGCGCGCCGAATGGGACAAACGACATTAAGTAAATAGGGAGGAAATTATGGTTATTAACAAGTGTTTTAACGTCCAATCCGACAGAAGACCCACATTTGACGACGTCACGGACAGAGCCAAGGAGATACTTAAGCAATCCGGCCTGAAAAACGGGCTGATGGTGGTATACTCTCAGCACACGACATGCAGCGTGCTGATTCAGGAACAGTCCGACGACGTCAATTACTGGGGCACGCAGCTGATACTGCAGGACATGGTGAACGGCCTTGAAGAACTGTTCCCCACATGCCAAACGGAGGGACAATATCTGCATCCCGGCCCGCTGCACATCGAGATTGCCGGGCGGGAACGTGATGAGGAGCCCTTCTGGAGCCTCAATACGGATGCGCATTTGCGCTCGGTGATGCTGGGGCGTTCGGTGACCATTCCCGTGGAAAACGGCGAAATGCAGCTCGGGGAGTTCGGGCGCATCTATTTTGCGGATTTTGACCAGGTGCGGGCGCGGCAGCGAACGGTGCGCGTGACCATCATGGGAGAGTGAAGCATCGGCGGTATTTCATCAGAATTTTTGCATCATTTAAAACAGCAAAATCGGTCTTTTTAGGGGGCAATGCCCCCTTTTTTATACCCATGTTTTGGAATGTTGTATGAAAATAAAGGAAATAGCGTCTCGCTTATTGAACAAAACTTGTGGTTCAAGATTATATCAATTGTCAAAACTCGATCAGCGATTAACAAGGGGGTTCTTATGCTTTCTGGAAGAAAGGTTTTCATTATACTTTGCAGCTTATTATTGGTGTTTCTTGTGTCATGCACGGATAACAAACAAAAAGATGCCCAAACTTCTGCATCAACACCAGCGGTCACGTCCGCGACATCAGAAGCGACGGAAAGCCTGTTGGCATCAGACGACGACGACACTTCTATGGTGGAGCCTGCTGATGAAGCGACCCCGAAGCCTGCGACAACGGTTACGGAAACGCCTGCGCCGCCTGAAGAGATGGAACGCCCGGTTATTCCTGACGAGGATAATGTCTCTATGCCTGATCCCGGGTAAAAAGAGCCATCATGCGGCTACTCTTTGTTGATGTTCCATTCGAGCAGCTTGCTTAAAAACCGGGCGAACTCGGGCGTCTGTGGCTGGGAAAAATGCTGCGCGCTGGCGCCGTGTTCGCAGAGCCGGCCTTCGTATAAAAAGGCGATCTGTTCGCATGCGTGGCGGGCAAATCCCATTTCATGTGTCACAATGATAAACCGCATGCCGTCCGCCTTGAGTTCATGGATCATATCGAGCACCTCGGTGGTGTATTCGGGATCCAGCGCGCTAGTGGGCTCGTCGAGCAGCAGCAGTCTCGGGCGCGGGGCGATGGCGCGCGCAATGGCGATACGCTGCTGTTCGCCGCCCGAAAGGGCGCCAGGCCGCTTGTGAGCCTGATCCTGCAGCCGGAAGCGGGCAAGCAATGCATCCGCCCGCTCGTCAGCCTGCGCTTCTGAGAGGCCGTGTACGCGGACGAGAGGCACGGTAATGTTCTGCCGCGCCGTCATATGGCGAAACAGGCCGCCCTGCTGAAATACGAAGCCGACATGGCGCCGGTAGAGCATCAGACTGTCCTCGTCCTGTGCGACCGGCGCGCCATCCCACCAAAGCTGCCCCTGTGTGGGGGATATCAGGCCGCCGATGATACGCAGCAGCGTGGATTTTCCGCTGCCTGACGGGCCGACGACGGACAGAGTCCTTATATCGTGTTCAAAATCGATGGGGCCCAGCACATGCTGCCTCTCAAAGCTTTTGGAGAGGCCGGCAAGCTTAAGCTTCATAGCTGAACTTCCTCTCCAGTTTTTTGGTGACCAGCGTGACGGGCAGCGTGAGGCACAGATACAGCAAGCCGACCAGGAAATAGACTTCAAACAGCCTGAAGTTGGTGGCGCTGATTTCGCGCATGGCCTGAAACAGCTCGGATACGGCGATCATCGAGAGCAGCGATGAGTCTTTGATGATGGAAGCGAGTTGGCCGGTCAGCGCCGGCAGCGTGCGCGCCACCATCTGCGGCAGCACCACGAAATGGAGCGTCTGCCTGCGGCTGAAGCCCACGGCTTTGGCTGCTTCCAGCTGCGTCACCTCAATGGACAGCAGACTGCCGCGGATGATTTCACTGATATACGCGCCTTCAAATATGGACAGCGTGAGCACCCCGGCGACAAACCGGTTGTTGATGCCCCATGCAGTACCGATAATGTAAAAAAAGAGGAGTATTTGCATGATCAGCGGCGTACCGCGGATAAACCAGACATAGAAATTGCTCAGGTATTTTATGGGCAGAACGCGCGAACCCTGCCCCAATGCCCCGGCAATGCCCAGCACCAGGCTGACGGCGAAGCTGGCCGCACTGACCAGCAGCGTCATCAAAAAGCCCTGCCCGATTCGCATGCGGAACTGGCTGACAAAGCCGAAGTCCAGCGTGACCCCAATAGCCGACAGCGACAGCCAGAACACCGCAACGATGACCGCAGTCAGCAGCAGTAAATTGAGCGTTGCTTTGAGAGGCAGCGCTTTTTGATGTTTATCTGAAAGAAACAGGTTTTTTGGTTTCATCTATGATTTCAAATCGAAGAACCACTGGAAGCCCAGCGCGTCGAAAGAGGCCTTTTCTTCGGAGAGATATTTTTCGGTCAGCTTGTCAAAACCTCCGTCGGCGGTGAACTGCGGGATAAATTCGTTGAGCTTGTCCAGCAGCTCCGCGTTGCCCTTCTTCACAGCGACGCCCCATTGCTCCACATCCTGGAACGGGATGAACACAGCAACCGTCACGTCCTCGTTGGCCTTCCAGTTGCGGTATATCGTCAGCTGGTCGTAGATGAAGGCGTCCGCCTTGCCCTGCACCACCTCGGTGACACAGGCGCTCTCGTCCGCCAGTACGATCAGCTCGGCGTTGGTCAGATTCTTTTCGGCATATGTGTGGCCCGTGGTGCCGGTTTTCACCGCGAGCTTTCTGCCGGGCTGGTTTAAGTCGTCGATGGATGCGATCCCTGAGCCCTTGCCGGCGAGTATCGCGAGCAGCGCGTTGGCATACGGAACTGAGAAATCCACCGTCTCCTTGCGCTTCTCGGTGATGGTCATGGAGGAGACGACCATGTCCGCCTTGCCTGTCTGCAGCGACGGTATCAGGCCGTCCCACGCGGTGTTTTCAATCACCACGCTGCGCCCGATGGATTCGCCGAAGGCTTTGGCAAAGTCTACGCTGACGCCGGACGGATTCCCACTGTCATCTTTGGTTTCAAACGGGGGATAGGCCAGCTCCATCGCCACCACCAGCGGCTCGGATTTTATTGTGTTGCCGCCGCATCCGGTCAACGCGGTCAGAAACACGCATACAAAAAGCATGACTGCAATTTTTTTCATGGGGGTCTCATTGTCGATTATATCTGTACTGAGGCTTCCAATCCGGACGAATCCGGTTATTGCCATGATAAACCTGTGTGTATACAGTATAAATGACAATGCTTATTAAAGCAAGACGGCCGGACACAAGCGGAATTTCGTCTGGCTTTAAGGCGCTGCGGTTGATGCTTCCAGCATCGCGCGGCAGGGGCGCTGCACATATTCATAGGCAAACGACGTGTCGGCCAGCCACACATCCACGTCATCCGGCGTCAGCACCAGCGGCATGCGGTCATGATACGGCGCGACAGATACATTGGCCGCGGCTGTGAGGATTACATAGGCCTGGTACGGCGCCGGCTCTTTATTAAACTCACTGAACAGCCCTGCCAGATACAGCATTTGAGTACCAGGGAGCCGAAACAGGTATTTGGTTTTCTTTTTACCGTCCTCCTGCCGCCATTCGAAAAAGCCCGTTGTGGGCACGACGCACCGCCGTGATGTGAGAGAAGGACGGAAGCTGACTTTGTCCTGCGCGGTCTCAGCGCGTGCGTTGATGATCACGCCGCTGCCCTGCCATTTGGGGAAACCCCATTTCATCAGCAAAGCCTGCGGCTTTTCACGGCCCCGTATCAGCACGGGCGCCATATCGGTAGGAAAGATTTCGCCCGTCTTTACCGCGGCCGCCTCCGGCGTATCCTTATAGCGCTCGTTTATTTCGTCCAGTATCTCGCGCATTTCG
>CAZNVX010000100.1:624-8960 GCA_964576225.1 uncultured Christensenellaceae bacterium | reverse complement strand
ACGGGGAATGTGTTGGTCACCTTCACGCCAAAATTCAGACCCAGCTGCTTTGCCGTATCCATCAGCCGCGCGATCAGCGCCACCTCGTCGGGGAACTTTAGGTCCTGCTCGAAGTGACGCGCATCAAAGGCGACATAGCCCCAGCCCAGCTTATCCAGTACGCTGCGCACGAAGTCGTATCCCAGCAGCGTGGGGTTCACCTTGACGAACGTGTCCATCCGCTTCACATCAAGAAAGTAATGCGCTATTTTTTCGATCTCTTCGGGCGGGCAGCCGTGCAGCGTGGACAGCGTGATGGAGGATGACACACAGGCGGGAACCGCCTCCACGTCCGCCGCCGTCAGGTTCTCAAACAGATCGAGGTTATCCAGCAGCCACGCGCGGCAAGACTTGAAAACCTCCGTATTGCTCGCGTCCCGCAGGTTGTTGATATAGCTGTCGATCTTCTTAGAGGTGATGCCCTCATAATCGTAGCCCACGCTCATGTTGAACATCACGTCCGGCTTTTGTGCAAGGCCGAATTCCTTGATCGCCACATGGACGGCAAACCAGCCCTTGACGTATTCCTCAAAGGCCTGCTGCACAGTGAGCTCGGTGGACCACTCCACGTTGTAGCCCTCGTCCTGTGCGTTGATGCACGGGCGCGCGATGCACTTGCGAAGGTCTTCGCCGTCCATCGTCTGCACCGTTTTCAGCTCCATAAAGCGCAGCCCCGCCACGTATGACGCCAGCAGGTTCTGCGCCAGCTGCGTGTTAGGGCCTGCCGCCGGGCCTAAAGGGCTGCCCAGCTCCTGCCCCAGAACGTTCGCCATGCGGCCTGATCTGTTGCGGTAAAATTTATTCTTATGCACGCCGAACACGCTGTTCTTGTCGCGGTATTCCGCCATCATCCAGTGCATCAGCCTGTCAAACGGCATCGGCGTCATGATCTCGCTCATCACAAACTCCCTCAATTGATTATGTCAGGCTCTTTCCCAGAACTTCTCCGCCAGCTCACGCGCCTTGCGGTATACTTCCTGCTCGTCCGCTGTCAGCAGCTCACGGTCCTTCATCACAAAACGGCCGCCCACCATCGTGGACCGCACACTGCGGCCCATCATGCCGAACAGTATGTGCGACGATGTGTTGCCCGCCGTGATGGGCGTGGGCGCATCGTAATCCACCACAATGATGTCCGCGTAAGCACCCTTCTCAATCACGCCCAGCGGTCTGTTGAAATAGCGGGCGCATATTTTGCCGTTGTTCGCCAGCAGCATCCGTGCGCTCTCGCCCCAGCCCACGCTGGGGTCGCCGAGGTTGTGCTTGTGCAGTATGTTGGCCACCTTGAAGGATTCGAGCATGTCGGTGGTGTAGCCGTCCGTGCCAAGCCCCACGGTCAAGCCCTTTTCCATCATGTGGATGACAGCCGGGCAGCCCACCGCGTTACCCATGTTGGACTCCGGGTTGTGCACAACGGCGGTATCCGTGTGTTTGAGTATGTCCATCTCGCGCGCGTCGATGTGGATGCAGTGCACCGCGATGCTCTGCGGCCCTAAGACCGCCGCATCATGCAGGCGCTCCACCACGCGCTTGCCGTATTTCTTTTGGCTGTCGAACAGGTCGTCGATGCCCTCCGCCGTGTGCACGTGAAAGCCCGCGCCGTTCGCCGCGTCAACGCACTTATCCAGCGTGTTCTCAGACAGCGTGAACGAGGCGTGCAGGCCAAACAGACCCTTGATCATGTCGCTGCTCTGCTTGCTTGCGTATGCGATGAAGTCTGCGTTTTCTTTGATGCCCTCGTCGGCCACCGCCGCGCCGTCCCGGTCGGACACCTCGTAGCAAAGCGACGTGCGCACACCCAGCGTTTCCGCCACCTCGGCGATGGTAAACAGGCTGTCCTTCACGCACCCGGCACTGGCGTGGTGATCGAACACCGTGGTCACACCGTTTTTGATGCCGTCGATGTATGTGGTATACGCGCTTGATGAGATCTCCGGCAGCGCCAGCGCCCGGTCCACGCGCCACCACAGGTTCTCCAGTATCTGCGTGAAGTTTCTCGACACCTTGCTGTTTTTTAAGCTCATGCCGCGCGCGAACGCGCTGTAAATATGCCCGTGCGTATTGATCAGCCCCGGCATGATCACGCCGCCCCGCGCGTCGTAAAACGCGCCCTGCGGGTACTTTTGCTTCATCTCACCGGTTGTGCCAAAGTCCGTTATCGCCGTTCCGTCCACTGCGACGCATCCGTCATGAATCACAGGCTCTGACGCATTGTGGGTGATAAGCACCCCATTGCCGATCAATATCATAAGCCGTTTCCTTTCTGTCATGAAAAGGTATAAGACCTTGGCAACTCTGCCGCCAAACCATCACCCCAAATAGCTTCGCTGACCCCACGTATCACCGCTTAAGGGGTACGCCCCTTAAGATTCCTACGGAAATGCCATAAATGGCATTCCCATATTATCTTTCAAGAAAAAAAGCAGGGGCTGGGGGCAGCGTCCCCAGTTATCTCTTTCTTAAAGCTTCTAGGGCACAATGACTGTACCGGTCCTGCCGTTAATACCGTCCATCAGCTTGTCAAGCGATGTAATCAGCGCCTTGCAGGACGGTTTTTCCTGCACCACGCGCATCGCCGCCATTACCTTGGGCAGCATGGAGCCCTTGCCAAAGTGACCGTCGTCCATATATTTTTGCGCCTGCTCCAGGGACAGACTGCTCAGCCACTGCTCGTCTTCCATGCCGTAGTTCAGCGCCACCTGTTCCACTGCCGTCAGTATAACAAAATAGTCCGCGTCAATCAAATGCGCGAGCTTCGCGCTGGTGAAATCCTTATCGATGATGGCTTCCACGCCTTTGAGCCTGTTGCCTATCTCCCGGACAGGGATACCGCCGCCCCCGCACGCGATCACCACTTGCCCCGCTTCCAGCAGCACGCGAATGGTTTCGCTTTCCACGATGTGCTGGGGCTCGGGCGACGCAACAACCTGCCGCCAGCCCTTGGGAAACCGCACCAGCGCCTCGCCCATCTGCCGCCGCTTCTCGGCCTGCTCGTCGGAAAGAAACAGACCGATGGGCTTGGTGGGTTCCAGAAACGCCGGGTCATCAGGATCCACGATCACCTGCGTGATCACCGTGGACACCGGAATGCGCAGCCCCTGGTTGAGCAGCTCCTCGCGCAGCATGTTCTGCAGGTCGTAGCCGATGTACCCCTGCGTGATGCTCACGCACACAGACATTGTGAACCGGTCGATGTTATGGTCAATCTTATAGGTGTCAAAGCAGTCGGTCATCAGCCCCACCTGCGGGCCGTTACCGTGCGTGATGACGACCTGATACCCCGCCTTCACGAGCTCGACGATGCGCTTGCTCGTGTTGCGTATGGCCACCATCTGCTCAGACAGATTCTCCCCCAGCGCATTGCCGCCAAGGGCGATCACAATTCTTTTATTCACGCATCATCATCCTATCCAGCTTTCTGCCCCGGTAAGCTACGCTTTCCGGGGACTCCGGGGGGACGCCTTGCCCAGCAGATCTTGCAGCACAGCGCCCGGATCTTCGACCTTGCTCAGCAATATCATCGCCGCGATGATATACGGCTTGTTGCCCGCTTGCTTGTAGAGCGGCACGCGGTAACGGTCGAATACGGACTCCGCCACTTCGCCCTGCGTGCACGACACACCGGTGATATCCGCCGGCAGGCAGTGCAGGTACAGCGCCTCTTTGTTCTTGGTCAGGCTCATCATCTCTTCGGTGCATTCCCAGTCCTTATGCTGCGCGTTCTGTGCCAGCAGTTCCTTCTCCAGCGCCTTGATGCCATCGAAGTCGCCGTTGCCGTACAGGTCTGTGCGCCTCTCCATGGCCGCGAACGGCGCCCAGCTCTTGGGATACACAATGTCCGCGTCACGGAACGCTTCGCTCATGCTGGTGGTTCTCGTGAAGCTGCCGCCGGAGGCCGCCGCGTTCTTCCGCGCCACTTCCTCTACCTCACCCATCACTTCGTAGCCTTCGGGATGCGCCAGTGCCACGTCCATGCCAAAGCGGGACATCAGGCCGATCACGCCCTGAGGCACCGACAGCGGCTTTCCGTAAGACGGCGAGTAAGCCCATGTCATCGCGATCTTCTTGCCCTTTAAGTTTTCCACACCGCCGAAGTGTTTGATGATATGCAGCATGTCGGCCATGGACTGTGTCGGATGATCGATGTCACACTGAAGGTTCACCAGCGTGGGCCGCTGCTCCAGCACGCCGTCGTCATACCCCTGCTGCACGGATGCGGCCACATTGCGCATGTAGGTGTTGCCCTTGCCGATATACATGTCGTCGCGGATGCCGATGACGTCCGCCATAAAAGAGATCATGTTGGCCGTTTCACGCACAGTCTCGCCGTGGGCAATCTGTGATTTGCCCTCATCAAGATCCTGCACCGTCAGCCCCAGCAGGTTGCAGGCGCTGGCGAAGCTGAAGCGCGTGCGCGTTGAGTTGTCCCGGAACAGCGAGATGCCAAGTCCACTGTCAAAAATGCGCGTGGAGATATTGTTCTCGCGCATCTTGCGGAGCAGCTCCGCCACCTGGAAAACGCCTTGGATCTCGTCGTCTGTCTTCTCCCAGGTCAGCAGAAAATCACTCAAATACATGCCCTTTAAGTCAAGCCCGTTTATTTTTTCTATCATCTTGTTCATGTTTATTCCTCCGGTTGGTTATTATTATTGGTTGTCTTTTCTGCTGTAGCATTCGGGAAGCGCCGCGTACACCGCCGCACACTTTATAAGGTCGGCCTTCCAGGTTTTCTCGCCCGGCGCATGTGCCTGCGCCTCCTTGCCGGGGCCGAACCCGATGCACGGTATGCCAAATCGGCCCATAATGGATACACCGTTGGTCGAGAACGTCCACTTATCAATGACGGGTTCACCGTACATACCCCGGTACGCCTCCGCCATTGACGTGGTAGCAATATGATCCGCAGGTGACACCCATGTCGGGAAGTAGCAGTCGGTCGGGTATACAAGACCCGTGTAGGACGGCCGGTCGTATTTATACATCGATACCACTGCGTCATATTTTTTGACAGCCGGCAGCGCGCGAATCTCCTCCAGCGCCGACTGGTAGGTCTCGCCGTCTGTCAGCCGCCGGTCGATGGAAATGGCGCAGCTGTCGGCCACCGCACAGCGCGACGGAGATGTAAAGAATATTTCGGAAACGGCCAGCGTACCCTTGCCGAGGAACGGGTCGAAATGCAGACGTTCGTTAAGCTCCTTGACCTCATTGATAATCTCAGCCATCTTGTAGATCGCGTTGTCGCCGCGCTCCGGCGCAGAGCCGTGGCACGAGATGCCCTTCACGTCCACGCGAATCTCCATGCGGCCGCGCTGACCCCGGTAGATACGGCCGTCCGTCGGTTCGGTGATCACCACAAACTCCGGGCGCACCTTGTCTTCATTGATAATATACTGCCAGCACAGGCCGTCGCAGTCTTCCTCCTGCACCGTTCCTGTCACCAGCACCTTATATCCGGCCAGCAGCCCCTGATCCTTCATGATCCTCGCGCCGTACACCGCGCTCACGATGCCGCCGAGCTGGTCAGACGCGCCGCGGCCGCCGATCTCCTCGTCGTTCTCAAAGCCCTGGTACGGGTCGAACGTCCAGTTCTCGATGTTGCCGACGCCCACCGTGTCGATGTGCGCGTCATACGCGATAATCTTGTCACCGTCGCCCATCCAGCCCAGAATGTTGCCCATCGGGTCAATCTCAACCTTGTCGAACCCCAAGTCTTCCATCTCCTTTTTGATGCGGGCAATCACCTTCTCTTCACCCGTGCTCTCGCCGGGTATCGCGATCAGGTCTCTTAAAAACTTTGTCATCGACGCCTCGTAATCCGCGGCGGCCTGCTTGATCAACGCAAAATCCATTTCCGTCAGCTATCCCTTTCTTTTAGTTTTCAATATACAACAGGGCAATATCAATATTGCCCTGTCTCATGCAGATGTGTGAACATACATTGTCTGTATCCGTCATTTCTGCGCATCATCTCAACTCTTCAATTCTTACAAAATTTTTTTAATTACCTAAAAATATTTTATACACTCTGAATGTACCACTTTTATGCCGTTTTGTCAAACGTCAGAAGGGCCGTGTCGATATTTTTTTGAAGGTTTTTGGGTGCTGGGATGATATCATCGCATTGACGTATTAGGTCATACCGATTATGCAAATCAAAAGGCTTGTAACAGTAAAGGTTGATCACCGAAACATCGTGTTCTTATTTGCATACCCACCCGCCCAGTTGCCATTATCCCCCCTTTCCTTTATGATAATGCTAAAAGTCAGAAATCAGGAGGCCGCATGGTCATCGCAATCGTGGGCGCGGGCGGCAAGACCACCGTGGGCAGCCATATCGGCAAACAGCTCTCGGCGATGGGACGGCGCGTGCTGCTGACCACCACCACCAAAATAGCCATGCCGGAGGGCGAAGCGGTGTTTCTGGGCAACGCCGCGGATATTAACGCCAGGGCGGGGTACATGGTTGCGGCTCAAAGGCAATTGCCGGGCGGCAAGCTGCAAGGCTATTCCGCGCAGGATATCAGAGCTATCGCCAGATCGGGGTTGTTCGATGATATCGTCGTGGAGGCGGACGGCGCAGCGCGAAAGCCCGTGAAAGCGCCGAACGAGACAGAACCCGTCTACCCCGCTTCAGTCGACCTGATCATCGGCGTGGTGGGGATGGACTGCCTTGGCCAGCCGGTGTCGGCGGCCCATGTTCACCGGCCGGAGCTGTTTTGCGCCGTCACGGGCGCGCATGATGGCGAACCCATCTCCGCGCGGCACATTATCCGCCTGTTCATCCATCCGGACGGGCTGTTCCGCCACGCGCCCGCTTGCGTTCAAAGGGTTGTATTTTTAAACAAAAGCGATACAATGGATGCAACGGCTCAAACACAAGCGGCGGATATCATCCGGCTTTCGCCATTCACGGTGATGCTGACCGGATACGACCGGGACTGGTTCAGCGGGTTTTACCGCCGTTTTGCAGACGCAGACACCGGCTGAAGCAGCCCATCAAGCAAAGGAGTCCAATATGCTCATCCAACGCATACCCGAACTGATCGCAGCCAACAAATCCGTCGCTCTGGTCACTGTCACGGCGGCCGATGGCTCCACACCCGCCGAAGTGGGCAAAGAGATGCTGGTGGATGCCTCCGGTCTCATCGGCGGCACCATCGGCGGCGGCAATCTGGAGTTTGTGTCCGTCAAGAAGGCGCAGGAATGCCTGGAGCGCGGCAAAAGCGCAACGGCGCATTTTAACCTGAAAACAGATCTCGGTATGGAGTGCGGCGGCACGGTGGATATATTCATCAGGATATACAGCCCCGACATAAAGCTGGTACTCGTGGGCGCGGGCCACATCGGGCGCGAGCTGTACAAGTTCGCCGACGCGCTGGGCTATGATGTGACCGTGATCGACGATCGGGAAAAAGTGGCGACGCCGGCACATTACCCGGCAGCCAAAGAAATACTGGTGGGCGACATCGGCGAATTATGCAAAAACCTCTCCATCGCGCCGCTGAGCACGTATGTCGTTATCGCAACACGCGGCCACAAGTGCGACGAAACCGCGCTCTATCACCTGATACAGAAAAATCCCAAGTATATCGGTGTGATCGGCAGCCGCAACAAGGTGGCCGCAATGATGTCGAACCTTTGCGCCAAAGGCATCCCGCAGGAGAGTCTGGACATGGTCTACGCGCCCATCGGCATCGCGCTGGGCGGCGGGCAGCCCGCAGAAATCGCCGTCTCCATTATCAGCGAGATATTGCTCATCAAAAACGGCGGGCGCCTCGCCCATATGAAATCCTTCGGCAGCTGACCCAAACGGCTCTTCATACTGGCGGTCAACGGTTGAGAAACGCAGATTTTCTCAGCAATACCGATCGCGGCGCGGTTTTATCTGACCGGCCAGCGCAACAATATCGTGAAACTGAGCATTGTTTCGCTCAATGCACACCCTGGCCGCTTCCATATCCTCCGGCCTGACGAGCAGTGACATCCCGCAGGATACCTCACCTTGTATCGAGCGGGGCGTGGGCGCTATCCTGTTTGGAATGCCTGCGCTTGTCAGCAGCTCGTGCAATGCCATGCCATGCGTGTAGTTGGCAAAAAGGATATAAAACCTGATGTCCGTCTCATTCATTGAGCATCTCGATAAACGCGCCGATTCGGGTGCGAAGCTGCTCGGCATCGGTATCTGTGTAATCTGTTTCAAGGCTCAATACGGGAACACCCGCATCCTTGAGCGCCTTGGACACCATATGCTTTTCCGTGTCGTACAGGCAGCAGAACTTCAGGCTGCAGTCGATAAT
>CAZNVX010000100.1:0-614 GCA_964576225.1 uncultured Christensenellaceae bacterium | reverse complement strand
GTCGCGCGCCAAACGCAGTATGTCGTCAATTCTGCCGGTATTCGGCGTAAAGCAGGCACAGTTGGTCTTCATATAACGCTCTGATAACGCCATGAACTGATCCTGCAGCGTTGTCTTTGTGTCATCCACCAGGTTTTCAAAATAACGCGTGCCGGTACACATTTCCTCGCAGACAACAACCCCGCCGCTGGTCTCTATGATGTTGTGCAGCTTCCAGTTTGGCACTGCGAGCGGCGTGCCGGTAACAAGTATTCTCTTGGTGCCGGCGGGCACAACGCACACACCGTCTTCGATCCGTTTTTCGAGCTCGTCCGCCAGCCTGTTGCACATCTTGGCGCAGCGTGCCGGGTCATCAAAGAACGCGATCTGTATCATCAGCAGCGCGTCCCGGCCGGATATCGGCAGACAATCGGATTTTCGGCATGCATAAACTCTCTGCAGCGCTTTTCGTTTTTCATTTACCATTCTGATGGCTTCGCCCAGCTTTTCAGCGGTGATCTCATTGCCGGTGATTTCTTCCACAACCATTGAGAACGCCGCGATTTCATCCTTCCACTTGAGAATATCCTTTTTCCTTTTTTGCAAAAAAATGGTGGGCGGCCCTGGGCGCATCG
>CAZNVX010000099.1:0-8985 GCA_964576225.1 uncultured Christensenellaceae bacterium | reverse complement strand
TATGATTATGAAATACACGAAGTTCAGTCGCAGGATATACGCCATAGGCGGGAACGAGGAAGTTGCGTTTCTGGCGGGCATCAAAGTCCATCTGTATAAAATCATGGTGTACACCATCAGCGGCTTGTTCGCATCAATGGGTGGGCTCGTGGTGCTCTCCAGAATCGGGCAGGCCACGCCTGCGATGGGTGGCGATTACGCCCTGCAATCCATTACGGCCGCCGTTATCGGCGGGATCGCGCTCTCCGGGGGGCGCGGAAAGATCGTCGGTGCGGTGCTGGGTGGCATCATGCTGGGTCTCATCACAAACGCACTGAATATGCTTCGCGTTCCGTCCTATTACCAGTATATGGTTCTGGGTATCGTTATCATCGGCGCCGTTATCGTCAGTAACCTGGGGGAAAGAAAAAAGAAGTGAAGTTGGTTGAGCATACTTTTGCAGCAGCCTTGTTGCTGCATACAATAACAAATGGAGGAAAATGGAAAATGAAGAGAACATTGCTTGTTGTATTGGCAATATGTCTTGTGCTGGTTGGGTTAGCGGCTTGCAAGAAGGCAGACGTCAGTGAACCTGCTGCCGGCGAAGCGCCAGCGCAAACACAAGAAGAAGCGGCCGAGCCGGCAGACAAAACCAGCGAACAGGCAGCAAAAGAGCCGGCTTCCGCAGAGGAAGAGTACATCAAACCCGATAAAGCTTATGAAATTGGCTATGTACAGGGCGGTTCGGACGCGTACTATCAGATGCAGGCGGACGCCGCCCAGTATACCTGCAACAAGCTGGGTGTAACGCTCAACATCATAAACGCTGAAATGAAGCCGGAAAAAGAGCTGGCAGCTGTTGAAACATTCATACAGCAGGGTGTTGATGCGATCGTCGTCTTCACGGCTTCCGCAGAGACCAGCCAAATTGGCGCCCAGAAAGCCAACGAAGCGAACATCCCGTATTTCATTGTGGGTTCCGAGGCGGCGGAAGGCTCCGGTGTTGTAACGTCTAGGTTTAAGGGTAACTTCGTTACCGGCGGTGCTATGCTTGGAAAATTCGTTGCTGAGAATCTCCCCGGCTCCAAATGCGCGATTGTGTCCGGCGCGCTAGGGCAGGGTATTGCTGAACCATTTGAAGAAGGCTTCGAAGCCGCATTGGATCCTGGCAGCTCGGTTGTGCTGAAGGCGCCTGGCGACTGGAACGCTGAAAAGTCGGAAGAAGTCGTCAATGGCTGGATGGCGTCTTACAAGGATGGTGACTTCGACGTGATCTATGCGATGAACGCGGATATCTACATCGGTACTGTAAAAGCGCTGGAGTCTGCCGGCAAGCTCAACAACCCGATTAAGGTGGTCACGCACAACGGCCGTGAAGAAGACCTGGACGGCGTGGCTCAGGGCAAAGCGCTGGTGACGCTGGCGAACTCGCCGACGTATGAGGCGGGCATCATGCTGCGCATCGTGGTATCCGCGCTGAATGGAGAAGAAGTACCAAGAATAGTGGAAACACCTTTTGTAATGGTCACAAAAGATAATTTGGATGAAGCTTTTGGATGGGCTGTTGAGAGCTCCTGGAAGGGATATGTGTCTGGCACATACACAGCTGTCAAATAACACATTCGGTTCTGTAATAATCAGCTCGTCAAACGGGCTGATTTTTTACAGAAAACCGGCTCTGAGAAGAGTATAATGAAAAGTGAATTGTGGACAAATATAAACAAGTTGTGTGCGTATACAAAGAAGAACATATATGAAATAATTGAATCACAATATCAATGAAGGAGAAAAAAATGAAATTAAGTCTTGATGTGATAGGATATGGCGGCTACTTTACAAAAGACCGGGAGAAACTTACTCTCGAGGATTCTGTCAGGAGAGCAGCGCAATTCGGATATGACGCTGCATGCATCTTCGCGCACCGTCCGCTGGGCTTCCCGGGGGATCTTAACGCCGATAGAAGAAAGAAACTGGTAGATTTGTACGCAGAGCTCGGTTTGGAAATGGGAGCTGTGGTGTGTTGTAACAACTTCATGGACGGCAACCATGTGCTCGTGTACCCGCAGGAAAAAGAGATCATGTACACCAAAGCGGCAATTGACCTGGCAGCCGACCTTGGCTCTCCCATTGTCCGCGTGATGGCCGCGCTGATCGGATATTTCCGTCATCCCCATGCGCTTAATGGATACGGCATGCCCTCATATGAGGACAGAAGCAAGCGCGTGTCAAGAAACGAGGACTATCTGGAAGCATGGCACGATGTGAGAAGTGCGCTGAAGGAAGTTTCGCAGCACGCCAACGATAAGGGGATCACGCTGGCTCTACAGACACACCCGGAGATTACCGGAAACAACGAGATTACGATGGAGATGATCGAGGAAGTGAACGAGCCGAGCCTGAAGATCGGCCTTGACCTGCCGTTGCTAGAGTCGACAGATCCTGAATTTGTCCGTAATATCGTTATCAAAATGAAGGATTATATGGTATATTCGCACACCATTTCGCTGGCCTCCAACAAAACGATCGGCGGTGCGCCTTATTCGTGGGAAGAAGTGTGCCCCGGCAGCGAGAAGGATCCGCTTCCGTGGGAGACGTTTATCGCAACGCTGGCTGAAGTTGGTTATAAGGGTCTGCTGTCGCATGAGCAGTGCTCGCCCATAATGGTTAAAGGTCATGAACTTGGTGGTGTGGCGACGGTGGACGAACGTTACATCGAAGCGCGTAACTACTTCAGGCCACTGCTTGATAAATACAACGCGTATCAGGGAAAGTCACCGGTACATATTTAGATAGATTAAAACAGGAGATATGTTATGTCTGACCTGAAGCAAGTCTATCGGGAACGGTTACAACGGTATGTGGCAGCTATGCGCAATGAGCAACCGGACAGGGTACCCGTCAGGCTGTTTGCGGAGGAGTTCGCATCGAAGTATGCCGGGGTATCCAACCAGGACGCCGCCAGCGACTATAACATCGCTTTTGATGTCACCAGAAAGTGCGCCAAGGAATTTGGTGTAGACGCGGCGATGAGCAATGGGATCGTCAACTGGATGGCAATGTCTAAGATGATCGGTTGGAAGACAGCAACGTTTCCCGGGTTGGGTATCCCTCCGTATTATGTGACACAGCTGACGGAGCCGACCTGTGAGGAAGACGCGTTCCTAAAAAGTGATGAGTTTGATGAGTTTGCGGATGATCCAACTCTGTTTCTGGCAGAAAAATGGCTGCCACGTTTCACGTCACATATCAACCCTGCAGGGGGAGAGGTGACCTTCAGACATAACATGTCCCTTATTTCGGGCGCCATGGCTTTTTGGGAATATATGTTGGCCTTTGGCAGTTACGGCGAGATGCTCAGGAAAGAGGCAGGGGTTGTCGCCGCGAACGCGGGTACGCTTAAAGCCCCGCTTGACCTGCTAGGAGATAAATTGCGCGGTTATTTGCCGCTGTGCTTCGACCTGTACGAAAACCGCGGCAAGGTGATCAAAGCGTGCGAAGCCATGGCGCCTCATTGCTTAAGGGCAGCGTTGGGCGGCGCGGACCCTGCCAGGCAGGTACCGGTAACCATTTGGATGCACAGGGGGCATACCCCCTATATCTCAAGAAAAGACTTCGATGAGATCTATTGGGCGACGCTCAAACCGATATTGGAGGGAATCTGGAAATCGGGACACCAGACGCTGCTCTATGCTGAGGGTAACTGGAACGATGGGCTGGAGGTGTTCAGAGAGCTCCCTGCCGGAAGCGTTATCTTCCACGTGGACGGTACGGACATCATCAAAGCGCGCGACGTGCTGGGTGACAAGTTTGCGCTGAGCGGCGGTGTCGGTAACGATTTGCTGAGCGTAGGCACGGTGGAGGATATTCGGGCGCGGTGCAAATTCATCCTGGAGAACGTGGCGTGCGAGTGCGGCTACATCATGGATGCAAGCATGCTGATTATGGACGACGCCAAAGTGGAGAACGTGAGGGCAATGGTGGACTATACGCTGGAGCACGGGGTGTTCAGTACGTCCTCAGTGTATGCCCCGAAAGTGCCTCAGGATGCGCAGGGAAAGCCCAGTGAATATGTGATGGATCCGGGTAAAAGGCCGCCGGGTGTGTGCGTACCGTGGGATGAGTTTACCAAAGACGTAAAGTCCGTTGAGGGCAATGTGGACATCATGAAAAATGCATGGGAGGGTGTGGACGCACTGGGGTATACCTTCCTGTGGACAAATCTGACCTGGTGAGTGAGAATATGAAAGCGTTAGTGAAATTTGCGCCGGGGCCGGGGAACGTTCAGTTGATGGATGTTCCTGAGCCAGAATACGGTGACAACGAAATCAAGGTCAAAATTGCGTATGCGGGGCTTTGCGGGACGGATCTGCACGTATATAACGATACATTCAGAAACTATCCGCCAGTGATACTGGGGCACGAACTGTCAGGCGTGGTGCAAGCGGTGGGCAGCAGAGTGAAACAATTTGCGACGGGAGACAGGGTCGCGATACTTGGCTCCAACAAGATTGTATGCGGCTACTGCGAATACTGCAAGACCGGTTATTACATGTTTTGCAGCATGCGGCGCGGCATGGGGCATGGCACGAACGGCGGGTTCACCAAATACATAGTGGCCAGGGAAGACATGCTTTTCAGGATACCCGATGCAATGACGCTGAAGGAAGCCGCGATATCCGAGGCATTCGCAAGCAGTGTGCAGGCGGTAGAGGAGGTGGCGCATCTTGCCGCTGGGGATACCGTGTTGATTATGGGGCCGGGACCCATCGGACTGATGTGTCTGCTGCTGACGATGGCGAAGGGCATAAAAACCTATGTGGCCGGAACCTCAAGCGATGCGGAAAGGCTGAGGCGTGCAGAGGGTTTAGGTGCCATGAGCGTGGATGTACAGCGTGAAGATTTGGCTGGTCGCATAATGGGGGATACAAAAGGGCGCGGCGTAGACGCAGTCTTCGAGTGCTCGGGCAATCCGGTGGCTATCAAGTCGGCGATACCACTAGTACGGCCGATGGGGCAGTTTGTCCAGATGGGTCTGGGCGCGACAAAGGTGGACATGAATGTGGAGCAGCTTGTTCACAGACGAATCCGCCTGTCCGGCAGCGTGGGGCACAGCATGAATACGTGGAATATCATGATGCGGATATTTGAAAAGGGAAATGTTGACCTAAAGCCGATCATAACGCATGAAATGCCGCTATCGAAATGGGAAGAGGCATTTGAGCTGATGAGACAGCAGAAAGCATTAAAAATATTACTATATTACGATTTTGCATTGTGAGGTGTTGACCATGAAATTGCAGGACAAGATTGCTCTGGTGACAGGAGCGAGCAAAGGAATCGGCGCAGCGATTGCCGTAGGATTGGCCAAAGAGGGCGCCGATGTTGTGGTCAACTACAACGGAGACAGGGACGGTGCGGAGCAAACTGCGCAGCAGGTGCAAGCTCTGGGCCGTAGGGCGCTTGTGGTGAAGGCCGATATCGCCAGTGTGCATGAGATTGAAGGGATGTTTCTCACCATCAAAGAGACCTTTGGACGCATCGACGTGCTTATCAATAACGCCGGCATTACAGGCTGGACGAACCTATTCGAGATCACACAGGAAAAATGGGACTTCGTGATCAATACCAACCTGAGAGGCACGTTCTTCTGCTCGCTGGAAGCAGCAAAGATGATGAAGGAGACGGGCGGCGGTACCATCGTTAACATATCAACGAACTGTGCGGAATTGGGCGTCAAAAACCTGGTGGCCTACGCGTCCAGTAAGGGAGGTATTCATGCGATGACCAAACAGCTGGCGGTAGAACTTGCACCGTATCAAATCCGCATTAATACGTTCGCACCTGGCCCTATCAATGTGGCGCGCAATATAAAAGATGATCCGGGCTATAGGGATAATTGGGGAGGCGTGGTGCCCATGAAACGCACGGCTGACCCGGAGGAGATGATTGGCTCGGCGGTTTTTCTGGCATCACATGATTCGTCGTTTATGACAGGCCAGCTTTTCTACGTTGACGGGGGCTGGTCTATACAGGGCAAAATTCCGGAAGAGAATATGGATAATGCCATGAAAAAGAATTTATAAGGGGATACAGTTCATGAACGACATGCAAATACAAAGCTTAAAGGAAAAGGCCCAACTTATTCGCGAGGACATCATCAAGATGATATACGCGGCCGGATCGGGTCACCCGGGGGGTTCCCTGTCTGCAGCCGATGTGCTGACATACCTGTATTTTTATCGAATGAATGTCGATCCAAGTTATCCAGATAAACCTGAACGGGACAGATTTGTACTTTCGAAAGGACATTGCTGTCCAGCTCTTTACGCGGTGCTGGCGGAGAAGGGGTTTTTCGATAAAGCGGTTCTGTGGACGCTGAGAGATGTGAAAAGCATACTGCAGGGACATCCGGACATGAACAAGATCCCGGGTATCGATATCACCACAGGCTCGCTTGGACAGGGGCTGTCTTATGGCGTGGGGATGAGTCTGGCTGCACGCAACAGAGGACACCACTACATGGTGTATGTGATGGTTGGAGACGGAGAGCTGCAGGAAGGACAGAACTGGGAAGCGGCAATGTCCGCGAGCCAATACCAACTTGATCATCTGGTCGCCATTGTTGACAACAATGGTTTGCAGTGTGATGGAAAGACTGATCAGATTATGAAAGTGGAGCCCATTACGATTAAATTTGCTAGTTTTGGTTTTGACATCGCCGAAGCTGACGGATCGGATTTTGAGCAGATACATCAGTCTTTCGAAGGGTTCGACTATACGAATGGAAAACCAAAGGCGATTGTGCTGCAATCGGTGAAGGGCAAGGGCGTTTGTTTTATGGAGGGGCAGGCCTGCTGGCATGGCGGCGCACCGTGCATGGAAGACTATGAGGCCGCGCTGGATGATATCAGGGGGGTACAGGCAAAATGAGCGGAACAGAGCCAAATAAAAAGGTCTATTCAAGGGTGCTCGTACAGCTGGGGGAAGAATATCCCCATGTCGTTGTTGCGGACGCGGATGTGTCCTGTTCGACGGGCACCAGCGCTTTTGGAGAAAAGTATCCGGACAGGTTTTATAATTTCGGCGCGGCTGAACAGAACATGATCAGTGCGGTGGCCGGCATGGCGTCGTGCGGCTTGATGCCGTTTGCTTCTACATTCGCCGTATTCGCGAGCATGCGCGCTTGCGACCAAGTCCGGCAGTCCATTGCATACACCAATCTGAATGTAAAGATCGTTGCCAACAATGCTGGGCTGGAAAACAATGGGGACGGTGTGACACACCAGGCTATTGAGGATATATCGATCATGCGGGGCATGCCGAACATAACAGTGCTGTGCCCGTCAGATAACACGATAACGGCAAAAGCGGTGCTCGCAGCGGCGGTTCATAAAGGTCCGATTTACATGAGGTTGGGGCGCTACGGCGTAAAGCAATTGCATCCGGACGATGTGGAATTTGAGATCGGGAAAATGATTCATATTGCCGAGGGAGACGACCTAACGATCATGGCCACCGGCAGAATGGTGGAAATAGCGATTGACGCTGTGGAACAGCTTAAAACTCAGGGTATCAGCGCGGCATTGCTGGAGTGCCACACAATAAAGCCAATTGATAAGGAAGCGATCATTAAGGCCGCTGCAGAGACTGGCCGGATTATTACTTGCGAGGATCACAGCGTGGTCGGCGGACTGGGTAGTGCCGTCTGTGAGGTGTTGAGCGAGCACACGCCGGCAAGGGTCAGGCGTATCGGTATTAACGACTTATTTGCCCGAAGTGCGCGTGATTATAAAGACCTGTATAACAAGTATGGCCTGACGGCAAAGAACATTGTGAAAAACGCATTCGAGTTATTAAAAACAGGTGGTAAATAATGTACGGCTATATCGATGTCACTGTACCGTTTTATGACGGCATGATGTGTTTTCCAACCGATCCTCAGTGCAGCATTAAACCTCATTGGTCTGTGAAGAACGGAGATATTGTTAACTTGAGCATATTGAATTTTGGTTCACATACAGGAACGCATATTGATGCCCCCAATCATTTCATCGATAGCGGTAAAACTGTGGATATGCTGGACATAGGGTGTTTCGTCGGCAGGGCCAAGGTGTTCGATTTCTCAGATAAACCATGCTGCATTGACACTGGTGATGTGGAGGGGCTTGACATAGGTAAGGGCGATATCGTTCTGTTCAAAACAAAGAACAGTTCTCTGATGCGGGAGCAAACCTTTCGGGAAGATTTCGTATACATCTCGCCGGATGCTGCAAAATGGCTGGCCGTTAAGGGGATTGCCACGCTGGGGTTCGACTTTCTGTCAGTGGAGAAGTTTGGCGGCGGAGATGGATTCGGCGCGCACTATGCGCTGCTAGGCGCGGGCGTTGTGATTATTGAAGGACTTGATATGACGGATATAACAGCTGGGGTTTACGAAATCGTATCACTCCCCATGTTGATTAAAGGAGGAAACGGCAGCCCGATACGCGTGCTGCTTAAGGAATTATAGAGCATTAAAGGAGAGCGGATATGTTCCAACAGGGAAAGATCGGTTTCATCGGACTTGGGATCATGGGCAAACCCATGGCGAAAAACCTGCTGAAAGCCGGGTATGGCCTGATCGTATACGATATCGTGAAGGACTCGGTTGAAGAACTGGTGCAGGCCGGCGCTACACCGGCGGGTTCCTGCGCGGAGGCGGCGGCAGGATGCAATGGGCTGTTGTTTACGATGTTGCCCAACAGCCCGCACGTGAAGGCTGCTTTGACGGGGGCAGAAGGTGTGCTGGCAGGAGCGTTGAAAGGGATGATCGTCGTTGATACCAGCTCGATCGCACCGCTGGCCTCGCAGGAAATGTATGAAGTATCCAAAGCGGCGGGTGTGAAGTATCTGGAAGCGCCAGTTTCGGGAGGAGAGCCCAAGGCAATAGATGGGACGCTGGCAATCATGGCGGGCGGTGATGAGGACGTGTTTGACAAGGTGAAGGATATACTGCTGACGATAGGG